>CAXBAC010000249.1:0-3966 GCA_963973485.1 uncultured Polaribacter sp.
AAATATAATTGTTCTTTTATTTCTGCATTTACAGCATTGGGAACCATAGAAGCTGCTAAAGAAAAATCTAGTGCAGCTCGTTCTGCATCAGAAAAAGCTGGGTGTGTTTTGTACTCCCAGATATTATCTAGTTGTTCTTGCTCTGCTCCATAACGTTCTGCAGCTCTAATTGCATGTGCTTGGCAATATCTACAACCTGTAGCGTTACTAGAAACCCAAGCAATCATTCTCTTTAAAGCAGAAGTTACTTTGCCTTCATTAGCCATTACTGCTTTATTTAAATTGATAAATGCCTTAGAAATTGCAGGTCTTCTTTGCATGGTCAATACAGAGTTTGGGCAAAACCCAAGTGTTTCATTAAAGAATTCTGCTAATTCTTTGGTTTCTAAATCATGTTCTGCTGAAAGTGGTTTTACTAATGCCATATATTATTTTCTTATTAAACTAAAATTACCTGTTTTTTCTATGGATGTACCATTGATATCTGTTAAAGTTACACGAAACCAATAATCATTTGAAGGTGCAATTTTACCTTGAATAGTTCCATCCCAACCTTCACTATTTTCACCTATGATGTATAGTAATGCTCCAAACCTATTGTAAATAAAAACTTTTGATGAAGTATAGAAGCTGCTATCATATCCAGAAATTTTCCATAAATCATTTTGATTATCACCATTTGGTGTGAAAAATTTTGGATAACCCAATATCGAAAACACAAAACTTTCTACACCACAACCTCCTTTATCTCTTATATACAAAGTGTGTAAACCTGTTGTTAAATTTTGGAATATGCCTTCATCTTGATAATTTCCAAATTCATTATCAACAGCAAACTCATAATCGCCACTACCCAAATTTATTGTTGCGACTTGAATTGAATTGTTATTAGAATTATCAACTATAATTACATCTTCATTAGAGATAGAAGCTTTTTCTGATTCTCTTACATTTATAGTTTTATCTTGGGAAATACATCCTGCTTCAGAAATTGCACGTACAGTATAATTACCAGTTGAATTAACTGATATAACAGAATTTTCTCCTACTAAAAGCTCTCCTTCTTTTCTCCAAATATATCTATAATTTCCTTGTGGATTAGTAACTTGTAGGTCTACAGTGCCTATGTCTTTACAAAGAACAAAACCATTTGCAGGAACGTCAAATTCTGGGACTGTACTATCTACAATAGCAGAAACTTCTGTTCTACTTTCAGAAACACAGTCTAAATTATTTGCCTCTACATAATACCTTGTTGTGGTGTTTAACGCTGGTGTTTCATACGTTTCTCCAACAAAAATGGGTGTTGTACTTGTAGGTGAATCAAACCAATACACTTCTCCTTGAGAAGCTTCTGCACTAAGTGTTGCTGAACCTTCACAAATTAAATCGTTTTCAAAATTTGTAATTGTTGGTCTTTGATTTACAATTATAGTTACTGGTGTTCTTACATAAGAGGAACATCCGTTTAAAGACACAACTGCATAGTAAGTAGTATTATTTGTGAGAACAGGAGTTGTAAAGGAAGTACCACTAGCCAATCTATTTCCTCCAGTTTGTGCATCAAACCATTCAATAGTTCCTTCACTTGGAGTTGCAGAAATGGTTACAGAACCAGATTCACAAACAGTAGCAGAGGTTGTTGCTGTAATTTCAGGCAAATATATACTTGTGCTAGCTACAATATTTAAAGGTGCATCTCCAGGCTCACCATATTCTACAATATAACCTCTAGGCGTATATAAATTTGTACCTCCTGTGTTTGGTAAATCGTTCCAAGCGCCTACAATGCCAATAGAAGGATCTGTGATATGAGCATAATCTTCACCAGTAGTATTACCTCCTCTAAAATCATTAGGCTCATTATTATTCCAAAAAGCAAAATTTGGTGTTGTTCCATTAACTTGCCCTCTCCAAAAAACGGTTCCAGCTTCTGGACCTGTTACCCACTTCCATTCTCCTTCAGTTTCTTCATCAGAACCGCCAATCCAACCAGCACCAGCTGCTTGTTTTCCTGCAAAATTCGCTTCTTCTTGGCTCGTTAGAGTTGCCAAGTATCCTTTTCTATCATAATACGTTCTATTTTCTGCAGCAATTTTGGCTTGTGTCCAAGTAATTCCTTCATCTGCTATAAATTCGTAAAAATGATCTGTAGATGGCAAATAGTTTGCATCACCAACTGTTAACGAAAATGTTTTTTCTTGCGTAACATTATTGGCAGATGTGCTAAACTCTACATCTTTTACTGCATTCTCTAAATCAGAAAAAAGCATTTCAGTTGCTGTTCCTGAAGATTTTAAAGTTAATTTTCCTTCATTAGGATTCCAATCAGCTTCAATATTAGGGTGATTTCCAGTTAATGTAAGACGATCAAAATTAATTTGATATCCTTCAGAAATTTGAATAAAAAAAAGTGCAACACCTGTATCATCTGCATCTGTAATCGAAAAATCGGTAACAATTTTAATTGAGGCACCAACACAAAAAGCTTGTTTACCATCTGCAGTAATTGAAGGTGCATTATCTGTTTGAGCAATAGCACTAACAGAAATATGAATGAAGAAGAATAAGTAAAGAATATTTTTAGTAAATAGAGATTTATTCATTTTAATGGTTAACTTCTAGACGTTTTCTTATTTTTGTATGAAAGCACAATTTACTATTTCATTCACAAAAAAAATCACAAATTATGATAAAAAACACAGTCACTACAAAATGGACACAAAAATCTCAATTCGATTCTGATAACCCAAGTGGACATCATTTTACGATGTTTGATAAAGATGATGACAATGGAGATGTCGTTGGTTTTGCTCCTAAAGCTTTAATGCTTTCTTCATTAGCTGGTTGTTCTGGTTTAGATGTGGTTTCTTTATTAACTAAAATGAGAGCAGAAGTTGCTAACTTTCATATAGAGGTAACAGGAGAGCTTACAGATGAACACCCAAAATATTACAACAAAGTAAAAGTAGATTACTTCTTTGCTGATGCTGATTTACAGCCAGAAAAAATTCAAAAAGCAGTAAATTTATCGGTTACAAAATACTGTGGAGTAATGGAAATGTTTCGTCAATTTGCTACTGTAGAAACTGAAATACACTTAAATAAGTTGTAAATTTAAAGTCAAAAAAATGCTATGAGATGGACTTTAAAGCCTGCACCAAATGAAGAGAAAATAAATCATCTTGCTAAAGAATTACAAGTTGATAAAACCATTGCTAAAATTCTATGTCAAAGAAATATTGAAACTTTCTCTGAAGCAAAACAATTTTTTAGACCAAGTTTAGCAGATATTCACGATCCTTTTTTATTAAAAGATATGGATATAGCAGTTGCAAGAATTGAACAAGCAATTGCCAATAAAGAAAATATTTTAGTTTTTGGTGATTATGATGTTGATGGCACAACAGCTGTATCTTTAGTATATTCTTATTTAAAAACCATTACAGCAAATGTTGCAACTTATATACCAGATAGGTATGCAGAAGGTTATGGAGTTTCTTATCAAGGAATTGATTTTTCAGAAGACAACAATTTCTCGTTAATTATAGCCTTAGATTGTGGTATAAAAGCTATTGATAAAGTGGCTTATGCTGCTGAAAAAAATATCGATTTTATTATTTGTGATCATCATAAACCTGGACCAGAAATCCCGAAAGCAATAGCTGTTTTAAATGCAAAAAGAGAAGATTGCAATTACCCTTTTGATGAACTGTGTGGTTGTGGAGTAGGTTTTAAATTGATACAAGCTTTAGGCGTTTCTCGAAATCAAACTATTGAAGATTTTGTACCTTATTTAGATTTGGTAGCCACAGCAATTGCTGCAGATATTGTACCTATGGTTGGCGAAAATCGTGTTTTGGCTTATTATGGCTTACAAGTCATCAATCAAAACCCAAGAAATGGAATTAAAGCTTTGGTTCATCAAGCAAAAAAGAAAGAACTTACTATTACAGATGTCGTTTT
>CAXBAC010000250.1:0-3960 GCA_963973485.1 uncultured Polaribacter sp.
TGCATTAACCAATCTATTTCTAACTTGGTCAAAATCAAACTGTGTCATAGCTCCAAAATTATACATTTCTTGGGCATTTTTAAAAGCTTCTTTTTGTGCCTCTAAAGATATTTTTGAAGCTTCATAGGTTTTAAGAGCTGTTCTAACATCTAAAAAAGATTGCTCAATAGTTTGCTTAAGATTTAGTTTTTCACTTTCTAATCTTGTTTCTGAAATTGCTTTTGAAATTTTTGCTTGTGCTACTCTATTTTTTGTTTGAAAACGATTAAATATAGGAATATTGATATTAAACCCTAACCCATACCCTAAGTTATCATTAATTTGATCAAAGAAATCAGTATTTGAAAAACCTGGAGGTAAATTTAAATTATAACCGTAATTTGTAGAAACTCCTGCAGAAGCAGAGATTGAAGGTAAAAAAGATGCTTTAGAAATCTCAATACCTAATGCTGCATTGTCAATGGCTAATTTTGCTCTTTCTATTTCTGGTAAGTTATCTAAAGATTTTTCATACACATTATCTGAATTTGTATAAAATAGGTTAGCTGAAGGTGTACCTACATCTACAGGTGCAACATCAAAACCCTCTACAGGCACCTGTAGTAACTGAGCTAAATTTAATAATGCCAAATCTAAAGCATTTTCTTGAGCTATTACATTCTGTAGGTTAGAAGCAGCTGTAGATTGTGTGTTTAATAAATCTCCTTTAGGAATTACACCAGATTTAAATCTGCTTTCTGCAGCTTCAATTTGCTTTTCGCTAATATTATACTGTACTTTTGCTACGTTTAGATTTTCTTTTGCAAACAACACGTTTAAATATCCATTTACAACGAATAGAGATACATCATTTTCAATTTGTTGTAAATCTAATTTACTAGATTCAACACCTAATTGTGCTTGTTTATAAATATTTGTGTTTCTATAACCATTAAAAATAGTTATTCCTGAACTAAGATTAATAGAACCACCAAAAAAGCTAGTATTTACCCTATCTTGAGAAACTGGATCGAAACCTGTACCAAAGTTTAAATTTCCTCCTGTGCCTGCATTTAAATTTGGTAAAAAATTACCTTTAGAAATTTCTACATCTTTTTCTGCAGAAGCTAAATTTAGTTTGGTTTGCTGAATAGAAATATTCTTTTTTAAAGCTTCATCTACACATTCTTTTAGGGTCCATTGTTTTTGTGAAAAGGTTGCAAAAGAAGTGAATAGTGCTACCCATACTATTAGTTGATTTCTCAAAACGTAATTATTTTTTGGTTGGTTTATGCGTTTTTATCTTTTTACAAAAGTCTTTTTTTCTTTTGTCTACAGATAAGACGTTTAAAAGTAAAATTTGTTACAAAACTTTACTCTTATTAAAATGTTAATTTTTAGTTCTCTTTCTATATCTATATAAAGTAAAGAACAAAACCCCAATTAGAAGGTATGGAAAAACCATTAAATACGTAATTCCATTATTAACTCCTTCTGCCATGGTTATATCGCCATTTTCAACTACTGCCTTGCACATTGCGCATTGTGTAAATGCTGGTTTTGTGGTAAAAACAAAAACAAGTATTGCCAGAAAAAATTTATTTTTATACATAATAAGGAGAAATCATTAAATACACTATAACACCAGTTATAGCTACATACAACCAAAGTGGAAACGTTTTTTTAGCAATTTTTTTGTGTGCTGTAAAATCGCCTAATTTTGCTTTCATATACGTTAACAGTACAAAGGGAATTACAATAACTGACAACACAATATGTGTAATCAAGATAAAATAATATACATATACAATAAGACCTTCTCCACCAAACTTGGTAGAATCAGAAGTCATATGGTAAGCAATATACATTAGTAGAAAAGCTAATGAACAAGCAATGGCAAAAGTGTTTAGTTGTTCGTGTAACTTTTTATTTCCTTTTTTAATTGCAATGACTGCTGCAATTAATACAATTGCAGTTAAACCGTTTACAGTAGCATAAATGGGAGGTAAAAAAGTTAAAGGTTCAACATCAAAACCTAATTCTCTTAAATTTACACCAAACAATGCTGCAACTGCTAAAGGGATTACAATAGATAAAATTGTAATAATTTTTTTATACTTTTTTTCTTGTGTTAGATTACTCATTTAATAATAACTTTATATCTTCTTTTAATTCTTTTATTTGATCTGGAAAGTTTTCATCAGCAACAGCATTATAATAAATAATTGGATTACCATTTTCATCTATTCTAGATCTTAAATACCCATCTTTATCAACTAAAGCAAAATATCCTGAATGTTCAAAACCTCCATGATCTTCTTCTCCTTTACCTGCGTAAAGACTAAATCCTTTTTTTGCAATTTCATAAACAAACTCTTCTGTTCTACCAGTTAATAGATGCCAATTTTTATGAGTAATACCATTATTTTTAGCATAATCTTTTAGAATATTTTGTGTGTCTATTTCTGGAGTAATAGAAATAGAAGCAATACCAAATTCTGGATTGCCAAAAAACTCATTTTGTAAGGTTAACATCTTTTGATTCATAATTGGGCAAATACTTGGACATGTTGTAAAGAAAAATTCCACAACATAAACCTTGCCTTTATAAGTATCATTAGTTATTGTTTCTCCTTCTTGATTTGTAAAACTAAACTCAGGAACCTTTCTATTTTTAGGATTTATATCTGTAGTTTTAAGATAAACTAAAGAAGGTTTATTAAAACGATTTACAATTTTAGGTACAGCATAAATACCAAATAATAAAATGATAAATGCAATACCTATATACGAATATTTTTTACTCATAACCCTACCTCTTTACGATCTGCCTTATTTTTATTCTTGTCTTTAAAAGCTGCATAATATTCGTAATACAGTACTTTTATATCGTCTTTAAGTTTACTATTTAATACAGATACTGAGTTAATATTATACCCATATAATTTACCATCTACAGCATCATCATCATTTGTTCTGCCTCTTAAGTTATTTTCTTTGTCAATTAAAAAAACATTGTTAGAAGATAAATTTACAAGAGGTTTTTTGACATTAAACGTATCGTAAAAGCCCTCAATTTCTGCTCTTGAACTTTCTATAAAAACCCAGTTTTGCATATCTGTGAAGGCTGCTAGGTTTTCTTTTAATTGATTTACATCTGTCTGGTTACCTTTTGGATAAACTGCAATTACTTGAAATTGTTTATAATCTAAAAAGGTTTTGTAAATTTTTTCATTTAGCGCTAAAATTCCAGGCTGTAAACTTTTTGTTTCATCGCCTAAGAAACAAACTACTGAAATATGATTTTCTAGTGTTGTAGTTTTTAGCGAATCAATTTCTGAAATGTCAACCACTTCTTTGGTTAGAATAGGTAGTTTTGTAAAGTTATTTGTTCCTGTTGATAAAATTAAAAAACAGATTAATGGAAATATAAATAGTAAAAATAATACGATTCTTTTTTTTGTAAAAAACTTCATTGATTTTAAATAGTGTAAAATAATGTTACTAATTATTGTTTTTTCTATATAAAAAAAGGTGGTTAAAACCACCTTATCTTTTTAAATTACCAACGAACAAGTGGTGCTAATGTGTCGTACAAGTAGCCACCTTCTATTAGTAATAATGTTACTAAATAACATATTAAGAATATTGCTGTCCAAACAATTGCTCTTCTAAACCATTTTTTCTCACCTTCTAAGTGCATAAAAGACCAAGCAATATAATAAGCTTTAAATAAAGTTAATATTATAAATATCCAGTTTAAAGGACTTGTCCCTAAAAAGGTAGTTAAGTGTAAAACATCTGGTTTAATAATTCCTAAAGCTACTTCAACAATAGTAACTATAGATAGTAAACCAAATACCATCCATATTTTTTTAACGTTAGATTCGTGTGCGTGTGCCATTTGTTGCTATTATTTTTTAATTATACTAAGTAGAAGAAAGTGAATACAAATACCCAAACTAAATCTACAAAGTGCCA
>CAXBAC010000251.1:0-3905 GCA_963973485.1 uncultured Polaribacter sp.
TTCCACGTAGCTGAACAATTTACTAGTATACCAGGAGTTTTAGTAGATATTAAAGACACTATTAAAGGTTTTAATATGATTATGGATGGTGAGTTAGATAAATATCCTGAAGCAGCATTTAACTTAAGAGGATCAATTCAAGACGCAATTGATGCTGGAGAGAAAATGTTAGCAGAAGCTTAAAAAAACTAAAAAATATGTTTTTAGAAATCGTAAGTCCAGAGGCTGTTTTATTTTCATCAGAAGTAGATGCTTTGTCTGTTCCTGGAGATAATGGAGAGTTTCAAATGTTAAATAATCACGCCCCAGTTGTAGCAAACTTAAAACAGGGGCAAGTTAAGATACATGTACACTCGCAACAACATTTAGAACTAAATGACTTAAATGGTTTGTTAGTGCCACATGCAGATGATGATAAAATTTTAACTTTACAAATTAATTCTGGAACTTTAGAATTGAATGATAATAAAGCAATTATTTTAGCAGACTAAAATAACTTTATTTATAAAATTTAAAAACTCAAATTAGGAAACTAGTTTGAGTTTTTTTCATATAAAAAACACCTTAACTATTTAAGATGTTTTTTTAGCAATTTTCCCTAACGAGATTTTCTTCTTTTTTCTTACACCAAAGATGCAATTATAACATAAATTATCACTTAGGATAAATCCTGTTTTTAAAGGGGAAAAACACCCTTTTGATTTTATATTGTTATAAAAACCTATTTTTATTGTATTTTGTTAATTAATAACCAACTAGCATAAATTCCAATGAAAAATCAACTTACCAAAATTTTCGCTATTTTTTCTTTAGTGTTTTTTCTCTTTTCTTGTACTACAGAATGTACGCATAAAGAAAATTCAGCAAGTTCTTGTTATCCAGACAATAATGAGCCTTTACAAATAATTACCTATAAAGAAATGGCTGAAATGATGGGAGCTTTTGATAATGGTTCAAAGAAAGAACTCAATAAATATCTTAAAAAAGTATCTAAAGGTAAAGATTCTATTTCTACTGTTTACAATTGGTATAAACTCGATGATTTAAAACAATACATTGCTTATATAGAGCGTATTTCTAAAGAAAAAGGAATACCTGTTACAGGGTTTAGAATATACCCTTCTCAATATCCAAAAAAATATAAGGATAAAAAGTTACAAAATAGAAATACATTAATTTTTACACCAACTACAACAGTTGATGGAAGAGATGATACCGCTTTTGAACCTTTATATTCAAAAAAAAATAGTCCATTATTAGTTTCTGATTTATTAAAAATAATAAAAGGAGAAGAAATAAAAGATAAAATAATTTTTAATAAATATTCAAAATTGATGGATTCATTAACAAGTTCTTCAGCAAATAGAATAAAAACAACACCTCCTTATTAACATAACAAGTATGACTTCAGATGATGGCTTATTTATAAAAGAACTTGCAAGTGCTCTACAGTATGTTACATTATTACTTGCTATTATTTATTTTAAGAACTATAAAAATTATTCATTTTATAAATTTTTTGTCCTTTATATTTTAGTTATTGTAGTAGTAGATATTTTAGTAGAATTTTTTATAGTTGGAGATACTAGAAACCTATTTAATATTTATACTTTTTTTGAATTTAATAGCATTGCTTTAATTTATTATCACCTAATAAAGCAAAAAACAAGATTAAAGATTTTAAAACTTTTAACAGTCTTATTTAATCTTATTTATTTCATAAGTGTCTCATTAGATTTTTATGTTTTATATACCATTCCTCTAGAAGGTGTTGTAAATAGTATTTTTGTGGTTTTATTTTTTATAGAGCTTTTAAATTCTGATAGAATTTTAAACTATAAAAAATTATTTTCGTTTTGGATGTCAGTTAGTTTTCTAATATTCTATTTAACCTCTGTTCCATTTTGGTCTTTATATTATTCAAGTATATTTAATTCAAGAGATATGTTTCCTATAATTTATTATCTTGCTGCAGTATATCAATTAATTTTTATTTACGCCTTAATAGCATGCAAGAAAATGGAGAATTCGTATTAATAGTTTCTACTGTACTTATTCTAATTATTGTAATCTCATTAATCATTTTATTTTCAGTTTTTCAAAAAAAGAAAAACTTTTTAGTAGTAAAACAGAAAAAAGAACAAGAAAGGTTTGAAAAAGAAATTGCAGAAACACAAATAGAAATTAGAGAAGAAACGCTAAGAAACATAAGTTGGGAGCTGCATGATAATATTGGTCAACTACTTACATTAGCTAAAATTCAATTGCAATCTGCAACAGAAGAAAACATTACAGAAGTAAGAGAAACTATCACAAAAGGTTTACAAGAAGTAAGAGCTTTATCAAAATTAATTAATCCAGAAGCTATCAACGATATCGATTTAAGTGAAGCTATTCAGTTAGAAATAGATCGCTTTAATCGTTTAGAATTTATAAAATCTAATTTGGTTATTGAAGGAAATAAAACCAAAATCGATAAAAAAGCCACCATTATTATATTTAGAATTTTACAAGAGTTTTTTTCCAATACTATAAAACACTCAAAAGCATCAAAATTAGATGTATGTTTAAGCTATTCTAATTCAGAATTAAAAATTATATCAAAAGATAATGGAATTGGTTTTGATTCTGATTCTAAAAAAGAAGGAATAGGCTTAACAAATATAAAAAATAGAGCAAAACTTATAGGTGCTGAAGCTACATTTACATCAAAAAAAAATAACGGTACTACACTTCAAATAAATTACAAATTATGAAAACATATACAGTAGTTGTAGTAGATGACCATACACTTTTATCTCAAGCAATTGCAACAATGGTAAACACGTTTACTAATTTTAACGTATTGTATACCTGTAAAAATGGTCAAGAATTAATAGCAAAATTTAGCGATACTAAAACAATTCCAGATGTTGTTCTAATGGATATAAATATGCCAATTATGAATGGAATAGAAACTACAGCATGGATTTCTAAACATCACCCAAAAACCAATGTAATGGCTTTATCTGTTGAAGACGATGATAAAACCGTTTTAAAAATGCTTAAAGCTGGCGCAATTGGCTACTTATTAAAAGATACAGAAAAAAGAATTTTAGAAAAGGCTTTGTTAGAAATTGTAGAAAACGGATTTTATCATACCAAAAATGTAACCAATTTATTAATGAAATCTATTTCTGGTAAAGTTGAACAAGAAATTATTTTAAAGGATAAAGAAATTCAGTTTTTGAAGCTTTCTTGTACAGAATTAACCTATAAAGAAATAGCAGATCAAATGAATTTAAGCCCTAAGACCATTGATGGTTATAGAGAAGTTTTGTTCAATAAACTAAATGTAAAAAATAGAGTTGGCTTAGTTACCTATGCTATTAAAAATAAAATTTACACTCTTTAAAAATATTGTAAATTTGTAGCATGGAAGAAACAAACAGACAACGTAAAATTGCAGGTGTTCTGCAAAAAGATTTGGTAGATGTGTTGCAAAAAGCTGCACAAGATGGTATGAAAGGAGTAATTATTTCTGTTTCTAAAGTTCACGTAACTTCAGATTTGGGAGTTGCAAAAGTATACTTAAGTATTTTTCCATCAGAAAAAAGAGATGAAATTATAAAAGGTGTACAATCTAACACAGTTTTAATTCGTCATGAAATGGCACAAAGAACAAAAAATCAATTAAGACGAATGCCTGAGTTGCTTTTCTTTGGAGATGATACTTTAGATTATATAGAAGAAATAGACAAATCTTTACAAGGTAAAGATGAAAACCCTATTAAAAACCCAGATGTACTCCCAAAAAGAAAGAAAATTTAAATACAAACCAGCTATTTGAATTTCTCTTACTACATAGCCAAAAGATATTTATTTACAAAAACAAGTAGTTAAAGAACAAGACAAGTTAAAACAAT
>CAXBAC010000252.1:0-3871 GCA_963973485.1 uncultured Polaribacter sp.
GCTACAAGTGTCGGTGCGAACCACCAAAGAAAAAGGTTATGGATTGTGGGCTACTCCCAACACAATGGATCACTTGCCGCAAAGGAGCAAAGAAGCATTAATACGACAGGCAACAACAACAAGAAAAGGAAGAACAAGACCAGGAAATTTTGAAGGTGTAGGAGCTTTAGGTTTAAAATGGCTACAAAAAGTAAAAGCAGAAACAGGCATGAAAACCTGTACAGAAGTTGCAAATGCAACACATGTAAAATTAGCATTAGAGCACGATATAGATTTATTATGGATTGGTGCAAGAACTGCAGTTTCTCCATTTATTATGCAAGAATTGGCAGATGCTTTACATGGAACTGATAAAATAGTTTTAGTAAAAAACCCAATTAACCCAGATTTGGCTTTGTGGTTGGGTGGAATTGAGAGATTATACACAGCAGATATTAAAAACTTAGGTGCCATTCACAGAGGTTTCTCTACTTACGAAAAAACAAAATATAGAAATGTTCCAGAATGGCAAATTGCCATTGAATTTCAAAATCGTTTTCCAGATTTGCCATTAATTTGCGATCCATCTCATATTACAGGAAATAGAGATATGATTTTTGATGTTTCTCAGACTGCTTTAGATTTAAATTTTGATGGTTTAATGATTGAAACACATTTCGATCCAGATAATGCTTGGTCTGATGCTGCACAGCAAGTAACACCTGCAAAATTAAAGCAGATTATGGAAGATCTAAAAATTAGAAAAGAAACTGAAACAGATTCTAGTTACAGAGCTTCTTTAGAAACCTTACGTGCGCAAATAAATGTTGTAGATGATCAGTTGATTGATTTAATGGGCAAAAGAATGAAAGTTGCTGATGAAATTGGTAAACTAAAAAAAGTACAAAATGTTGCAGTATTACAATCAAGAAGATGGAACGAAATTCTTGGAAATATGATTTTAGAAGGTGAGCAAAAAGGCTTGAGTGAAGAATTTGTATTGCGAATGTTTAAGGCTATTCATCAAGAGTCTATTAACCATCAAGAGAAAATAATTAAAGGGTAACCATTTTTACTTAACTCACACTAAGCCATAAAATCAGCTCGATTTTGTGGCTTATTTTTTTAAATCGATAATAATTCTGCATCTTTGTAATAATGACAGGAACAGTTTATAAATCTACAGGAAGTTGGTACTTTGTTAAAGATGATAATGGAAATTTTCATCAATGTAGAATAAAAGGCAAATTTAGAATAAAAGGTATTAAAAGCACGAATCCAATTGCAGTTGGAGATAAAGTCTTGTTTGATCTTGAGAAAAAAGGAGATGAAGAAATAGGTGTAATTAAGAAGATATTAGATAGAGAGAATTACATTGTTAGAAAATCTGTAAACCTGTCTAAACAAACGCACATAATTGCAGCAAATGTAGATGTAGTTTTTTTATTGATAACCATAAATAACCCACCAACATTTACCACTTTTATAGACCGTTTTTTAGTATCAACAAGAGCTTATAGAATAGATACAGTTTTAGTATTTAATAAAATTGATGCTTATGAAATTGAAGAGCGAGCAGAAATTTTATACCTCAAAGATATTTACGAAGCTATTGGTTATACTTGTGTAGAGGTTTCAGCAAAACAAAATCAGAATATAGATACCATTAAAGACTTAATGCTTGGAAAAACAGCGATGTTTGTTGGTCATTCTGGTGTTGGAAAAACTACTTTAGTAAATGCTATTGAGCCTATTTTAGATTTAAAAACCAAAGAAATTTCAGAGCAACACAAACAAGGGCAACATACCACAACATTTGCAGAAATGTTCGATTTAAGTTTTAATGCCAGAATTATAGATACACCAGGTATTAAAGGATTTGGAGTTGTAGATATGGATAAATTTGAGTTGGGTGATTATTTTCCTGAGTTTTTTGAAATGAAGCAACATTGTAAATTCAATAATTGTTTGCATTTAAAAGAGCCACATTGTGCAGTAAAAGAAGCCCTAGAAACAGAAGAAATATCTTGGTCTCGTTATAAAAGTTACTTACAGATTTTAGAAGGAGAAGAAGAAACTGAACACTTTAGAACAGATATCTGGAATGAAGAAGATAATGATTAGGTAATGAAAGTTGTAATACAAAGAGTAACCAAGGCAAGTGTAACTATAAATACAGAAAAAGTAGCTTCCATTAAGAACGGTTTGCTTGTACTCTTAGGAATTGTTAATGATGATAGTCAAGACGATATAGCATATTTGGTTAGAAAGATTACAAATCTTCGTATTTTTAATGATGAGCAAAATGTTATGAATAAATCGCTTTTACAAATCAATGGAGAAGTATTGGTTGTAAGTCAGTTTACACTACATGCAGCAACAAAAAAAGGGAATAGACCAAGTTATATTCAAGCAGCTAAACCAGAAGTAGCTATACCTATTTATAAAAACTTTCTAGAAGCTTTAGAGTTAGAAACTGGAGAAACTGTACAAAAAGGAGAGTTTGGTGCAGGTATGCAAGTTGAACTCTTAAATGATGGACCTGTAACTATAATCATAGACAGTAAAAATAGAATATAGCAAACTTGTTAATATTATATTAAATATGATTAAAATATTTTCCTTGGAAAATAAATGTTTTATATTTGCCATGGAAAATAATTAACCAATTAATTTTAAATTTAAAAATAATGAAAAAAGTAATTTTATCTTTAATAGTTGTAGCATCTGTATTAACAGGATGTAAAAGCGAAAAAAAAGAAAAAGCAACAACTTCGGAAGCTGAAAAAGTAGAAGTAAATATTGCAGAATTAAATAATGTAGATACTGAAGCGTCTCATTTAACTTGGAAAGGAACAAAGCCTACAGGAGCTCATAATGGAGTTGTGTTTTTAAAGAGTGGAGGTTTGTTATTAGAAGATGGTAAATTAGAAGGTGGTCAATTTATTATCGATTTAACGACTATTACAAATAAAGATATGGAAGGAAGTGAAGGAGCAGGAAAACTAGAAGGGCATTTAAAATCTGCAGACTTTTTTGATGTAGATGTTTATCCAACTTCAAAATTTGTAATTACAAAAGTAGAAGATAAAGGAGATAAAGTACATGTAACAGGTAATTTACAAATTAAAGACGTTACTAAAAGCATTACAATACCAGCAACTGTTTCAACAGAAAATGGTGTAACAACTTTTACAAGTGATACTTTTAATGTGGATAGAGCAGAGTTTAACGTAAAATACGGTTCTAAATCTTTCTTTGATGATTTAAAAGACAAATTTATAGATGATATGATGGAACTTTCTTTTGTAGTTAAAACAAAAGCGTAAGTTTATCAATTCTCTCAAATAAAATAAAAAACCCAAAACTAAAAGTTTTGGGTTTTTTATTTTACAAATGTATTGCAGTTGTATTTTTTACTTCTTCAATTGCAAATGTGCTATGAGTACTACCTATATACTTAATAGCTGTTAATTTGGTAACCATAAACTGCCTATATTCTTCCATATCTTTTACATATATTTTTAAAATGTAATCATAATCTCCACTTACATGAAAACATTCTGAAACTTCATCTAGCTTTAAAACTTCTCTTTCAAAAGTGGTTACATAATCTATAGAGTGTTGAATTAATTTTAAATGACAAAACACTAAAAACGACTTTTCAATTTTATTTTTATTGATAATTGCCACATATTTTTGAACTACTTTTTCTTTCTCCAACTTTTTTATACGTTCATAAACAGCTGTAACAGATAAGTTAAGCTGTAATGCTAATTGTTTTGTAGTCTGCTTACTGTTTTTTTGTAACAGATTTATCAATTTTTTATCTGTGTTGTCTATTTGCATTTGTATAATTTTTCTAAAAATGATTTAAATTGTATATTAATTT
>CAXBAC010000253.1:0-3864 GCA_963973485.1 uncultured Polaribacter sp.
TACCAATTGGCTTTAGAGCAAATGATGATTATATGAAAGACCTAAAAAAAGTAAGAAAACAAATAGATGATGTTGTTATAGAAATCAACTAAATAATAAAAGCCTTCTTTACAAAGAAGGCTTTTTTTTGGCTAGTAAAACATGTATTTTTGACAATCGGAAAATTTAAAAAACATCTCATGAGTTTAGATATAAGAAACATAGCACCAAAAACAGTTTGGAATCATTTTGCAGATTTAAATGCAGTGCCAAGACCATCAAAAAAAGAAGAAAAAGTGATACAGTTTATGGTTGATTTTGGTAAAAAGCTAAATCTTGAAACTTTTGTAGACGAAGTAGGTAATGTAATTATTAAAAAACCTGCAACTTCTGGCATGCAATCTAAAAAAGCCATTGTTATGCAAGGCCATTTAGACATGGTACATCAAAAAAATGCAGATACAATTTTTGATTTTGATAATGAAGGAATCAACATGTATGTTGATGGTGATTGGCTAAAAGCAAAAGGCACAACTTTAGGTGCTGATAATGGATTAGGAGTTGCTGCAATAATGGCTGTTTTATCATCAACAGATATAGATCATCCTGCAATTGAAGCATTGTTTACAATTGATGAAGAAACAGGAATGACAGGAGCAATGGGCCTAAAAGGCGGACTTTTAAAAGGAGAAATACTATTAAATTTAGATACAGAAGAAGATGATGAAATTGGTATAGGTTGTGCTGGTGGTGTAGATATTACAGCAACAAAAAAATACATAAATGAAACTACACCAGAAAATACATCTGCTTTTTCTATATCAGTAAAAGGTTTAAATGGAGGGCATTCTGGTATGGACATCATTAAAGGGTTAGGGAATGCTAATAAAATAATGAATCGCTTATTATTTAACGGTTTTAAAAAATATGGTTTAAGAATTTCTGAATTAAATGGAGGTAGTTTACGAAATGCAATTCCTAGAGAAAGTTTTGCAACGGTTGTTATAAATAATAATGATGAATCAACTTTTTTATCAGAAACAAATAATCTTATAAATAACATAAAAGAGGAGTTTGCTACTTTAGAAGAAAATTTATCTATAGAGATTACTAATACAGAATCTCCAAAACAAGTAATGAATGTTGATGCTCAAGAAGAGATGATTAAAGCCATTTACGCAACATTAAATGGAGTATACAGAATGAGTCCAGATGTAGAAGGCTTGGTTGAAACCTCTAATAATATTGCTAAAATAACAGTAAAAGATGAAGAAGTTAAAGTACTTTGCTTAACGCGTTCATCATCAGAAACCAATAAATGGGATTTGGCAAATGCCATACAATCTTCTTTTGAATTGGCAGGTTTTTCTGTTGAATTTTCTGGGGAATATCCAGGTTGGTTGCCTAATTTAAATGCTTCAATTTTAAAAGTTGTAGAAGGCACTTATAAAAGACTTTTTAATGAACAACCTCATGTTGCTGCTTGTCATGCAGGTTTAGAATGTGGAATTTTAGGAAAAAATTATCCAGAAATGGAAATGATTTCTTTTGGACCAAACATTAAAGGTGCTCATTCTCCAGATGAAAGAGCTCAAATTTCATCTACGCAGAAATTTTGGAAACTATTAAAAGAAGTACTCAAAAACATCCCTGAAAAAACAAATTAAATAATATATTAAATAGCGTTTTTATCATTTTATAAATTGTTTAAAAACTATAAGAATCAAAATGTAATCAACTAATAATCAGGTTGTTTGTTTTTTAATTTTTTGTTAACATCTTTACGTTTCATAAAACAGAAAAAAATGTAATTTTACTGTTTAGTAACCTAATGTTTTTATGGGAAAAATAATTGCAATTGCAAATCAAAAAGGAGGAGTTGGAAAAACTACTACAAGTGTAAATCTTGCAGCTTCACTTGGTGTTTTAGAAAAAAAAGTTTTATTGATAGATGCTGATCCTCAAGCAAATGCTTCATCTGGATTAGGTATAGATGTAGAAACTTTAGAATTTGGTACGTATCAAGTTTTAGAACATTCTATTGCTGCAAAAGAAGCTATTGTTAGCACAACATCTCCAAATGTAGATATTATTCCTGCGCATATAGATTTAGTTGCTATTGAAATTGAGTTGGTTGATAAAGAAAAAAGAGAATACATGCTGCAAAAAGCTCTTGAAGATGTAAAAGACAATTACGATTATATTTTAATTGATTGCGCTCCTTCTTTAGGTTTAATAACTTTAAATTCTTTAGTTGCTTCAGATGCTGTAATTATTCCTATACAGTGTGAGTATTTTGCACTTGAAGGTTTAGGAAAGCTTCTAAACACCATAAAAAGTGTACAAAAAATTCATAATCCAGATTTAGATATAGAAGGTTTGCTATTAACTATGTTCGATTCTCGTTTACGACTATCAAACCAAGTTGTAGATGAAGTTCGTAAGCATTTTTCTAGTATGGTTTTTAATACAATTATTAGAAGAAATACACGTTTAGGAGAAGCACCAAGTTATGGAGAAAGTATTATTGCTTATGATGCAACTAGTAAAGGTGCTGTAAATTACTTAAATTTAGCACAAGAAATCTTAAAAAAGAATTCGTAAAATGGCAAAAGCAACAAAAAAACAGGCTTTAGGAAGAGGATTATCTGCTTTGTTACAAGATTCATCTAACATAAATTCTGCATCAGACAAAAATGCAGATAAATTGGTAGGAAATATTATTGAAATTAATCTTGATTTAATTGAAGTAAACCCATATCAACCAAGAACTTATTTTGATGAAGAAGCTTTAAGAGAGCTTGCAAGTTCTATAAAAGAGTTGGGTGTAATACAGCCAATTACTGTTCGTAAATTAGAAGGCAACAAATTTCAATTGGTTTCTGGTGAACGTAGGTTTAGAGCATCAAAACTAATTGGAAACAAAACTGTACCAGCTTATATTAGAATAGCCAATGATCAAGAAATGCTAGAAATGGCATTGGTTGAAAACATTCAGCGTAAAAATTTAGATCCTATAGAGGTTGCCTTATCTTACCAACGTTTAATTGATGAAATTCAGTTAACTCAAGAAGATTTAAGCACAAGAGTTGGTAAAAAAAGATCTACAGTAACCAATTATTTACGCTTACTAAAATTAGATCCAATTTTGCAAACGGGTATGAGAGATGGTTTTATTTCTATGGGTCATGGACGTGCAATGATTAATATTGATAATACTGATGATCAATTAGCCGTTTACGAAAAAATATTAAGAGATAAATTATCTGTAAGACAAACAGAAGACTTAGTTAAAAGTTTAAAAACTGGTACTGTAACTAAGCCTAAAAAGAAAGCTATACCTGCTTTTGTTAAAAACAATAAAAAAGAGTTTAGTGATTTTTTTGGACATAAAATAGACATTAGTGTAAGTGCTAATGGTAAAGGAAAAATTACCATTCCTTTTCATTCTGAGGAAGATTTTATTAGAATTAAAAAATTATTGAAATAAGTGTCTTTTAAGAAAACCATATTTACGCTTATTTTACTTTTTGTTGCAATTGGTCTTTTTGCACAAAAAGATTCTATTACAGATGTAAAAAAAATAAAAGACTTAAAAATTAAGGGAAATATAAAAACTGTACAAGGTGTTTATGATCCATTAGCGCCTTCTAAAGCTGCATTTTATTCAGCAATTTTTCCTGGTTTAGGGCAAATTTACAACAAGAAATATTGGAAAGCACCAATAGTTTGGGGTGCTTTAGCTGTACCAGTTTATTACTATCAAATTAATAATTCAGATTATAGACGATTTCGAAGAGCTTACAAACTAAGAAAAAATGGTTTGGTTGATGAGTTTACAATAGATGGTGTTGAAACAGTTTCTACAGAAACCCTTGAAACCGC
>CAXBAC010000254.1:0-3847 GCA_963973485.1 uncultured Polaribacter sp.
TGGTGTAGATGATATTTTAAACACAACAGCTCTTATCGATAATGATGGAAATATAGATTTTAATAGAATAAGTCTTTTTTCTGCTGCAGACTATGCTTTTAATATTGCCTATGCTAGAAAACTTATTTTAAAAGATTTAAAATTTGGTGTAAACGCAAAAATAGTAAGAAGAATTATTGGTGATTTTGCATCTTCTTGGGGTTTTGGTTTTGATGCTGGTATTCAGTTTGAAAGAAACAATTGGAAGTTTGGTTTAATGGTAAGAGATATCACAACTACCTTTAATAGCTGGGCAATTAATGAGGATGAATTTGATAAAATTAGTGGCGCAATTCAAGGTCAAAATCAAGAGTTACCTGAAACTACAGAAATTACTAAGCCTAAACTTCAACTTGGTGTTGCTAAAGATTTTAGAATTGGACGATTTTTCCATTTACTTACAGAAGTAGATTTAAATGTTCGTTTTGAACAAACAAACGATATATTTTCGTCAGAATTTGGAAGTATAGATCCAGCTGTTGGATTACAATTAGATTACGATAAACTTGTTTTTTTAAGATTAGGTGTTGGCAACTTTCAAAATATTAGAGAGTTTGATAATTCAAAATCGTTATCTACACAACCAAACTTTGGTGTAGGTTTTAATTATAAAGGGATTCAAATAGACTATGCTTTAACAAATATTGGTAGTGTTGGTAATGCTTTGTATTCTAACATTTTTTCTATTACATTCGATTATATTTTTTTTAGAAAATAATTATATATGAAAAACAATTACTTTGTTTTATTATTTTTCCTTGCATTTACAAAAAGCTTTTTAGCTCAAGTTCAACTTTCTGTATATTCAGAAGTTAGTATTGTAACTGCAGGTCCTGGAACTGAATTATACGAAGCTTTTGGACATTCTGCCATAAGAATTAAAGACCCTGTATTAAAGTTAGACTTAATTTATAATTATGGAATGTTTGACTTTAATGCACCTAATTTTTATGCAAACTTTACAAAAGGTAAACTTAAATACAAACTAGGCAGATATCGTTTTGAATACTTTTTAGATAGTTACAAACAGCAAAAACGTTGGGTAAAACAACAAGTTTTAAATTTATCACAAAAAGAAAAACAAGCTTTTTTTATATATTTAGAAAACAATGCCTTGCCACAAAATGCACCTTATTTTTATGATCCTTATTTTAACAATTGTGCAACAAAGCTTAGAGATATCAGTAAAGATATCTTAGCTGATAAGTTACAATTCATAGCATCAGATTTAGAAAAAGGTTTGTCTTTTAGACAACTAATGGATAGAGAAATTTACTGGAATACTTGGGGAAGTTTTGGTATTAACTTAGCTTTAGGCGCTAAACTTGATGAAACTGCTACTTTTGAACAGTATATGTACCTGCCTGATTATGTGTATCTAATTTTTAAAAACAGTAAGGTTTTTGTAGAAAATCAGCCAGAAAATTTAGTTAAAAGAGAAGATGTTTTACTAGAATTTAAAGAAAAAGAACAAAAAACATCAATATATAATCCTTTTTTAATTTTTAGTATCATAACTTTAATTGGTTTGTTTTTTACTTTTAAAGATTATAAAAATAATAAACGAACTCGATTATTAGATTTTATATTATTGTTTACAACAGGGTTAGTTGGAGTTTTAATTTGTTTTTTGTGGTTTTTTACAGATCATTCTACGACACCAAATAACTTTAATATATTATGGGCTTTTGCTCCAAATATTTTGATCTCTTTTTTAATGCTATCAAAACAACCTAAAAATTGGTTAAGAAATTATTTTAGATTTTCATTAGTATTACTACTAGCAATACCATTCTTATGGTTTTTAAAAGTTCAACAATTTCCCTTAGCAATTTTACCATTTTTAGTGCTAATAGTTGCTAGATATTTTTTCTTGTCTTTTAATATTGGTTATAAAACATTTAAATAATTTTGATTTGATTAATACTGATTTACAAATTATCCCTTTTGAAAAGCAATACTCAAAACATTTCTACGAGTTAAATGCTTATTGGTTAAAAAAGTATTTTTACATTGAACCTTATGATGAGAAAGTGTTAAGCCAACCTCAAAAATATATTCTAGATCCTGGAGGCTTTATCTTTTTTGCTAAATATAAAGGTGAAATTGCAGGAGTTGTATCATTAATCAATCAAAATACTTATTTTGAATTGAGTAAAATGGCTGTTAATCCAAAATACCAAGGTTTAAAAATTGGTAAAAAACTTGTTGAGCATTGTATTGAATTTGGTAAAAACAAAGGATGGCCAAGTATTACTTTGTACTCTCACAGATCTTTAGAAACTGCAATACATCTGTATAGAAAAATAGGGTTTAAAGAAGTACCTGTTGAAAAGGATGTACATTATAAAAGAGCAAATATTAAAATGCTATTAGAACTTTAGGTATAATTTTCTATTAAAGAATTATAAAAAACTTTGGATAGCGAGTTCATATCCTTTTAAACCAAAACCGAAAATTACTCCTTTTGCTGCAGGTGCAATATAGCTTTTTTGTCTAAAATCTTCACGAGCATGTATATTAGAAATGTGCAATTCAACTACAGGTGTTGTTATGCTTTTTACAGCATCTCCTATACCTACAGAGGTATGTGTATATGCAGCAGCGTTTAAAATAATGCCATCAAAATCAAAGCCAACTTCTTGAATTTTATCAATAAGTTCACCTTCGATATTAGTTTGATAATAAAAAAGTTCTACGTTAGTAAACTTTAATTGTAAAGAACTAAAAAAATCTTCAAAAGTTTCTGAACCATAAATTTCTGGTTCGCGTTTTCCTAATAGATTTAAATTAGGGCCATTAATTATCATAATCTTCATAAAGCCAAAAATACAATTAATTCATAAAAAAAAGGAAGCAAAAACTTGCTTCCTTTTATAAAATTTATGGGTTAATAATTACAGTCCAAAAATTAATCCTAAACCTATATTATTAACACTATTACCATCATCACTTACACCTTCATAAGATAAAGATAAGCTAGTAGTATCTCCAATCATAAAACCTAACATAGGCTTGTAATAAAAGCCACCATCATTACCATCGTTAATTCCAAAGGCATAACCAAGTTTTGAACCTGCATAAAGACGATCTGTTAGTCTTAAAGATAATGAACCTGCAACTGGTAAAAACTGAATAGATTCCGCTTCAACTTCTGTGCCTAATACTTCATAATCTTTACCAAAATAATTTAAAAAACCAGCTGAAACTCCAAATTTTAAGTCGCTTGTAGTAGGAAAAGAGTAAGTAACATCTCCACTTAAAGCAAAAGACGAGTAGTCATCTACATCTCCTACAGGAATACCTGCATTTACACTAGCAGTAAATTGTGCATTTGCTGAAAATGCTCCTAAAAATAAAGCACATACTAAAATAAATTTTTTCATTGTTTATGTTTTTAAGTTAATATCACTCTAATTTACAAAAAAATAATTTTATCATAGAATTTATAACTTCTTTTAAGGTTTTTTTAATACTTCTAAATCCCGATATTTAGGGTGATAACTTATCATTTTTTTAGACAAGAATGTATTAAATGAATCATTATAAATTTGTAATTTTATAAAATGAATTGGCAAAACGCAATTAGAGATTATCAATTGTATTTAAAAATAGAAAGAGGATTATCTCAAAACACAATAGATAGTTATTCTAGAGATTTACAAAAATTGCTTCAATTTTTAGACCAAAATGATGTAAGCCTATCTCCTATTTCTATTGACAATGAAACTGTACAACAATTTATTTATGAGGTTGCCAAAACTTTAAACGCGAGAAGCCAAGCTAGAATAACTTCTGGCTTGCGTAG
>CAXBAC010000255.1:0-3837 GCA_963973485.1 uncultured Polaribacter sp.
GAAATATTGAAGTAATTAAAACTGCAATGGCTAAATTGTTATAGCCAATCTTACCATAAAATAAAGTCTATTTTTTTAAAAATTAAGCCTACAGCATATAAAAACATTAAACAAACAATGAATGCTACTTTTTCTGGTTTAGAGATATAAAATTTTGAAGGTACAAGAGGTTTTGCCTTAGAAAGCAATAAACTTAAAAAAGAAGAAAACAATAAAACAAGTACTAAAACAAAAGTAGGTGGACTTTTGGCAATCTCTTGCCAAATATAAAATAAAAGAAAAATAAATACTAAATACCCAAACCAATAGACTTTTTTATTTCCTGTTCTATAGTTTATTTCTCCAAAAAGAACTTTTAAAGGGATATTTATTATTGCTGCACATAAAGAAAAAATAACAAAAAGATTCAGAAAAAAGAAGACAGTCAACAAAATTATTTTAATTGTCACCATAATATTCTTAATTAGAACATACAAAATACAAAAAAAATAATTTTTTAAAAAATGATTTACACTAAATCTTGATTTTTAATTCATTAAAGTTAGATATTAAAAGATTAGCATTTTCAAGTGTTTGATCTTTAGCCATAGGGTTTTTAAACCCAACCACATAAATTCCAGCATCATTTGCTGCTTTAATACCATTGTCTGAATCTTCAATAACTAAACAATTTTCTTTAGAAGAATTTCCCAAAATTGCTGCTTTCTCAAAAATTTCAGGATGAGGTTTAGAGGCATTTAAATCTGCACCACTTATTTTAGCAGTAAAATATTTATGCAAATCAAAACGAGTAAAAACTCTATTAATATTTACCATTGCAGAAGACGATGCTAATATTAAAGTTAATTTTTTTGCATAACAATGCTTTATTAAACTTTCAACACCTTTAACCAAATGTAAATTAGGATCATTTTCGAAAAAGTTAACATAACGTTTTCTTTTTTCAAGAACCAAATCTTCTGGTTTTACATTAAGCCTAAAGTGTTTTACTAATTTTTGAAACGCATTTATAGTTGATGAGCCAGTTAGAGTTTTATAAAGTGAGTCAGACACAATTACATGATGTGCAGCGAAAGTTTCATAATAGGCTTTTTTATGAATTTCTTCAGAGTCTATAATTACGCCATCCATATCAAAAATTACACACTTTATGTTTTCTGGAAAGTTCACTTATTTAGGCTATAAATTTAAAAGCATCAATTAGATTTGCTATTATAATGTACAAAAATAAACAAACTATTATAGATATTACTAAGAGAGAAAATATCCTTTTTTTAGACTTTGGCTTCTTTAATTTTTTTATCGATTTTAGTAAACCCACTACAGATATAATAATGGCAATTAAAGAGAGTACACCAATAACTGTTGAAATAATATAAAAGTTTTTTCCTGTAAATTGGTAACTTAAAATACCAATAAACATAAGTAAAGAAATTACTACTATTGTAAACTTAAATTTAAAGTCAGTTTTGAATTTTAATTTTTTCATTTTTTTGGGGGATGATCTAGTTAATTATTCTAAAAATTTAGATTTTAATTCTGGAGTTGGTATCATACAATTATTTTTTTTACCAAACCACTTGTATCTATTTTTAGCAATATAATCATAAATATAATTTCTTATGGCTTCAGGAAAGATATTTAAAACTTGAGTGGCATACCATAAACCACCAAATTCTTTCATTATGCTTAATGCAGCTGTAGATTTAACTTCATAAGCAACATTTGGTTCGTATAAAATTACAGCATCAATTTTATTGGTATCAATATTTAAATAGTCAATTATTTGTTTACCAGTATTAGAACTTATTGCTGCAAATAAAAAAATGTTTTTCTTATCATGTTTTATAACCCTTTGTACAAAAGAATTACACATATTACAATATCCATCAAATAAAATAACTTTTTTATGTTTAGGAATTTCAATCATTAAGAAAAGTCTTATCCTTTAAATT
The DNA here is from genome assembly GCA_963973485.1 of uncultured Polaribacter sp. Lineage (GTDB taxonomy): Bacteria > Bacteroidota > Bacteroidia > Flavobacteriales > Flavobacteriaceae > Polaribacter. The sequence goes on from CAXBAC010000255.1 coordinate 1,956, forward strand.
ATCAGTAAAAATAATGTTTATTCTTAAATAATTTTTAAGTTAAAAAAAGTATTTCCTTTTTTTTATAAAAATATTGTAACAATTATATACTTAACACGTCTTATGGTTGTATTGCATTTTTATAAATTGCTTTTAACAAAAAATTAATAAAGGCTGTGCATAGCATTCAATACTTTAGTACAAAATTAACCAACGAATGATAAAAATAGAAAAATTACACAAATCTTACCCAATTGGTAAGGATTCTCTTCACGTTTTAAAAGGAATAGACTTACATATTAAAGAAGGCGAATTTGTATCTATTATGGGGTCTTCTGGGTCAGGTAAATCGACACTATTAAATATTGTTGGTTTATTAGATGTGCATGATGAAGGTAATTACTTTTTAAACGGGCAGCTAATTAAAGATATGAATGAAAAAAAGGCAGCACTTTTAAGAAACAAGTTCTTAGGCTTTATCTTTCAGTCTTTTAATTTAATTTCTTATAAAACAGCATTAGAAAACGTTGCTTTGCCTTTGTACTATAAAGGTATGAGTAGAAAAGAACGTTTCGAAATAGCTTTAGACTATTTAGAAAAAGTAGGTTTAAAAGAATGGGCAAACCATTTACCAAACGAACTTTCTGGAGGTCAAAAACAACGTGTAGCCATAGCTAGAGCATTGGTTACAAAACCAAAAGTTGTTTTAGCAGATGAGCCAACAGGAGCATTAGATTCTACCACAACTGACTCAGTAATGGATTTGTTAAAAGATATTAATGATGAAGGTATGACTGTTTTTGTAATTACTCACGAAGAAGAAGTTGCAGAACAAACTAAAAGAATTGTGCGTTTAAAAGATGGAGTTATCATAAGTGATGAACATACAAAAGCCTCTAAAGCAGTATAATTATGTTTGATATAGATCGTTGGCGAGAAATTTTTCAAAGCATTAATAAAAACAGGTTACGTTCTGTAATGTCTGGTTTTACTGTAGCTTTTGCCATATTATTATTTACATTGCTTTTTGGTATTGTTAGTGGTTTAAGTAATACATTTTCAGACGCTTTTGCAGACGACGCACAAAATGCCATGTTTGTAAGGGTTTGGAGAACTACAATACCTTATAAGGGGTTACAGAGTGGTAGAACCATTCAGCTTAAAAACAACGATTACAATTATGTAAATGATGAGTATGGAAATAAAATTCAATACAAATCATCAAGAATTTATAAAAATTTCACACTAAAATATAAAAATGAGGCCAGTAATTACAGTGTAATGGCTATAAATCCAGATCATCAATTTTTAGAAAAAACTATTATTGATGAAGGTAGATATGTTAATGAAAGAGATATAAAAGATAAATCTAAAGTAATAGTAATTGGTAGATTAATTAAAGAAGATTTATTTGGCCAAAAACCTGCTTTAGGAAAAAGAGTAAATGTAAATGGAAGTTCATATCTAATTATTGGAATATTTTCTGATGAAGGAGGAGATAATGAAGAACGTAAAGCATTTATACCTTTAAGTACAGCACAAATGATTTATGGTAATAATGATTATATAAGCCAAATTGCGTTAGGGTATGACCCTAATTTAAGTTTAGATGCTGCTGTTGCTTTTGGTAATCAAATGGAACGTGATTTAAGAAATAGATTGAATATTCATCCAGATGATCAAAGTGCACTTTCTGTAAGAAATATGGCAGAAGCAAATAAAGGAGTAGGCCAATTTGTAGGAGTTCTATATGCCATAGTTATTTTAATTGGCTCTGGTACTTTAATTGCAGGTATAATAGGAATTTCTAACATAATGATTTTTGTTATTAAAGAAAGAACTAAAGAATTTGGAATTAGAAAAGCACTTGGAGCAAAACCATCATCAATAGTTGGTATTGTAG
>CAXBAC010000256.1:0-3801 GCA_963973485.1 uncultured Polaribacter sp.
TTCAAACAGAAGCCACAACAAAATTAATTGGAGGTTTAAACTACTCTTATGCTGTAAAAGGAGGAAATGGAAAAGTTGTTGAACGTGTTTCTGGAAAAACAGAACGTAAAGCTTTAGCAGCAGTAATTAAAACTATTTCTGTTGATGAAATTGCAATTCCTAAAGAAAAATTAGCACTTTTTCCACCAAGAGCTATGGGCTATGGAAGAACAAGTAAATTAGGTGTTGCTTTTGATGGGTTTTCTGCTGTTGAAACAGCTTCTGAAATGACGTTAAGTTTGTTGCTAAATCCGCAAAGAATGTCTAGACTTGTAGCACATAAAAGTTTAGACGATTCACAATTAGGTTTTGATGAGTTGCTTGATATTGTAATCATGAATACCATTAAAATCAATCATAAAGATACATATCATCAAGAGTTACAAAATGTGATAAATATTCAGTTTTTAGAAGAGTTAATGTATGTTGCTGCTTATAAAAATCAATACAAACAAGTAAATGCAATCGCTCTTTTTAAGTTGAATGAAATTAAAGAAATCATTGAAAAGAAAAAATCCGATGGAATCCAGAAAATATACGATTCATCTATGGTAAATATGATTGATAAATTTTTGAAAAACCCAATAGCATTTAAAAGAACTTCAGCACCAAAAATTCCAGACGGTTCACCAATTGGAAACTAAATTAAAATCAGAAATTAAGAATGACAATAGATTTAATATCAGATACAGTAACAAAGCCAACGAAAGGAATGTTGGAAGCTATGATGAATGCAAATGTTGGTGATGATGTTTTTCAAATGGATCCAACAGTAAATGCTTTACAAGAAAAAGTAGCCAAAATGTTTGATATGGAAGCTGCTTTATTTTTTCCTTCTGGAACTATGGCAAATCAGACTGCAATTAAACTGCATACACAGCCAGGAGATTTAGTAATCTGTGACAAATATGCTCATATTTATAATTATGAAAGTGGAGGAGTAGCTTTTAATTCTGGGGTTACTTGCAAGTTGATTGATGGTAATAGAGGTATGTTTACAGCAAGTCAAATAGAAGATGTTGCAGCAGTAAAACCTCAAATTTATTTACCACTTACAAAGTTAATTTGTTTGGAAAATACTACAAATAAAGGAGGTGGAGCTTGTTGGGATTTTGAAGAAATTAAAAAAATACATACTGTTGCTAAAAAAAATAACTTAGGCTTTCATTTAGATGGAGCACGTTTATTTAATGCTTTAGTTGCAAAAAATGAAACACCAAAACAATATGGAGAATTATTCGATTCTATTTCGATATGTTTCTCTAAAGGGCTTGGAGCTCCTGTTGGTTCAATGTTAATTGGTTCGAACCCATTTATAGAAAAAGCTTTAAGAATTCGTAAATTATTAGGAGGTGGAATGAGGCAAGTTGGTTTTTTAGCAGCAGCTGCAAATTATGCCTTAGACAATCATGTAGAAAGATTGGCAGAAGACCATAGAAAAGCCAAAGAGATTGCAACTGTTTTAAGTAAATGCAACTACATCACTAAAATTGAACCTGTAGAAACGAACATTTTAATATTCTATGTGAATAAAAAAATTGGAGATGACAATTTCATCAACAAAATGAAAGAAAAGAATATTTTATTAACACCAATGGGTGAAGGTAAAATACGTATTGTTACACATTTAAATTACACAGATAAAATGCATGATATTTTACTAAAAGAATTGATGAGTTTTTAAAAGTAAAAACGAATTACAGGAGAAAAAGGAGAGGCAAAGAAACTTTTATTTTCATCATATAAAACATCATATCTTAAACCAAAGGCAAATCTACCATGGTTGTAAGCCAAACCTAAATGTAAAGCAGGAAAATTTGTTCTAAAAGTTCCTCCATTAAAATCAGATTGATTTGCAAAATGATAATCAAAATCTGACGAAAATTGTACACCAAAATTGGTTTGATACAAACCAATTAAACTCGTACTATATAAGTTTGTTGTAAAATCATTTATTTCGCTATACAGATATCCTAAACCAGCACCAACTGCAAAGCCATTATCGAAATTATAAATTGCACTTGGAGAAACACCAATGGTAGTTTGGTTACCAAAGCCTAAAGTAAAACCACCTCCAAAACGTACATTTCTCCAAAAATCACTTCTTTGAGAATAGGTATTTATTGATGTGATTATAACGAAAATTATAAGTAGTTTTTTCATTTACTAAAGATCGTTCAATTTCACTAATTCTTTATAATTTTTGTTTAATTTTCTTAGTAAAATTCCATAAACTAACCTGTAAAACAACCATAGCAAAACAAGTATAATAAGTAGAGCAATTATTTGACTAATTACTGTTACAGTTATTACTTGATTTATATCTAAAGCTGAATTACTAGGATTCATTATTTTCATTAATTTAGTAGAGTCTGAAAACATTATAATATTTATTATAATGCTGCTTAAAAAAACAGTGGCTAAGTTGTAAAAAACGTAATATTTCACAGTTTTACGAACCCTTAAAATCTTCTGAATTAATTTTTTTGTGTTGTCTAACAAAGTTACCCGTTTGTAGTTTTGATAAAATAAAACTAAAAATATAACAATAATTATATAATGCAAAACCATGAAAATATTCAGGTAATTCATTAATTCTAAATCTTTATAAACTTGATAAAAACTTTCTGGAACCATAAAATTTATAGCTGTCCAAAAAATAATTTCGAGTATCCCAATAATAAAAATCCATTTTACAATAGATGATGATTTTGAATGTGCTAAATTGTAAATTTCTTTACTACTTAACTTGCCTGATTCTTCAGGTTGATTACCCCAAGCTTTTTTATAATTATCTAATCCATCCATAACTTATGGGTTTAGTATGTTCTTTAATTTTTCTTTTGCTCTATTCATTTTTACTCTAGCATTTACAGAAGTTATCCCTAATGTTTCAGATATTTCTTTGTAAGGTTTGTCTTCTAGATATAAAAAAATAAGTGCTTTATCAATATCATTCAATTGGTGAATGGCTTTATACAGCGCTTTTAATTGTAACTCCTCTGTATCATCGTAATCATTAGATTTAATTTTGTACTCAAAATCAGAAATATCTTGAGTCTTAACTCTTCTAGTTGATTTTCTATATAAAGAGATTGCAGTATTTAAAGCAACTCTATACATCCATGTCGTAAACTTAGAATCACCTCTAAACTTCTCATAGTTTTTCCAGAGCTGTATTGTTATTTCTTGAAACAAATCATTATGAGCTTCTTGGTTTGTAGTATATATTCTACAAATTTTGTGTGCTATATTTTGGTTTGCTTCAAAGTCTAATAAAAATTTAGTTTCTAAATCCTTCTGCACTTTAAAAGTTTAGTTAGTTACATATAAGTAGCTTTAAGATTGATTATGTTACATTTTTCACAAAAATATATTCATATTGACTTTTTTTTGTAGATTTGTTTAACTTAAAATGTTGAAAATTGAACAATATTAAACAAGATTTTACGATTAAAGACCTTGAAAATATTTCAGGTATAAAAGCGCATACCATTAGAATTTGGGAAAAAAGGTATAATTTATTACAACCAAAAAGAACTGAAACAAATATAAGGTATTACTCACAAGAAAATTTAACGAAGCTTTTAAACATAGCACTATTAAACAAAAACAGCTTTAAAATTTCTAAAATTGCAGCCATGTCTGATGATGATATCATATCAAAATCTAGAGAATTGGCCTTTAGTGTTGCAGCGAATGATGAGGCAATTAACTCATTTAAAGTAGCTATGTTTCAATTTGATAAAATATTATTTAATA
>CAXBAC010000257.1:0-3798 GCA_963973485.1 uncultured Polaribacter sp.
TTGCTAAACCAGAGCATTTGTTTACCACCATTTACCCACTTAGGAGAAGAATCATAATAACCACTTTCGTTTAAATTTACTCTTTTAGAACCATCTGCTGCCATTAATAAAACCTCACTATTGCTAAGGGTTTTACTCCAATCTACCAATAACCAATCGCTATCTGGACTCCATGTAAAATATTTATCACCATCTCTCATATGAAACAAGTCTTTAGGTGTTAAAAGAGTGGTTTCTTTATTGGTTTTAAGGTTTTTTACTTTTAAAGTTCTTCTGCCTTCTATAAAAGCTATTTTTTCACCATCTGGTGAATATTGAGCTAAATAATTATCGAATTTATTATCAATTAAAGGTGTTTCCTTTAGCAATGTTGCAGCATAAAAAAATGGTTCTTCTTCTCTTACTTTTTCAGATTGATAAACACTCCACTTTCCATTTCTTTCACTACTATAAATAACCGTTTTTCCTTTTGAGTCCCAAGCTACAAAACGCTCGTTTTCTGGAGTATTGGTTATTCTTTTTGTAAATGATTTATCTATTGATGTTACAAAAACTTCACCTCTTGCTATAAATGCAATTTCTTTTCCATTTGGTGATATAGCCATTTCACCAATACCACCATTTACACTTATAAATTTGTCAGGATTTTCATTATCTTGAGTAATGATATTTACGTTTATTTTTTTCGGTTTTTCTCCTTCTTTCATAATGTACAATTCACCATCATAACCAAAAGAAATTAAACCATTTGCAACGCTTAAAAAACGAACTGGATGTAATGAGAAATTAGTTAACTTCTCATCTGATTTTGTGCTTAAGTCCATTTTATGCACATTAAAAGAACCACTTCTTTCACTCAAATAATACATGCTGTTTTCGTCTTCACTAAAAAATGGATGCCTGTCTTCTGTATTATGATTGGTAACCATAGTGTGCGAATTGGTTTTTGCATCAAACAGCCAAATGTCTCTAGTTATAGAAGAAGTATGATGTTTTCTCCACTCGTTTTCACCACCTTTTTTATCATGGTATAACATCTTTTTTCCGTTTTTGCTATAGCTCACGTATTCTGCTGGAAATGTAAATATTTGTGAAACTCTTCCAGCATTTACAGGTACACTATACAATTCTGATTGTGAACTATGTGGATATTGCCTATGGTTAACATCATCTTGTCTTAAGGCACCAAAAACCACATTTTTATCATCATTGGTAAATGAAAACGGAGTTTCATCATTAGAGTGGAAGGTAAGGCGTTCTGCAGCTCCTCCAGATGAATTCATTATAAAAATATCAAAATTGCCATATCTATTTGAGGCAAATGCAATTTTAGAGCCATCATTACTCCAAATGGCTTTATAATCATGTGCATTATGATAGGTTAACTGTTTAGCTGTTCCTCCATTAGTACTTACTGTATAAATATCACCTTTATACGTAAATGCAATCTGATTTCCATCTGGTGAAATAGCTGCATGTCTCATCCATTTTGGATGCTCTTGAGCATAGCTTGTAAAACATAAAAAACTAAGAAATAATAAAATTGGTTTCATGTGTTGGTATTTTTTGACTAATTTACTGAATTGAAGAAAAACACACTTATTAAAATTGATAAAATATTAAATTATGAAGCCAATAGAATTTAAAGATTTTGATGCTCTTAAAAATTGGGAAGAGAAAATTTTACCAACAGGAAACTGGTATACCATAACTCAAGCTATGATTAATGATTTTGCAAATGCCACTTTAGACAAACAATGGATTCACATTGATGAAAAAAGGGCATCAAAAGAAAGTCCTTTTAAAAGTACTGTAGCTCATGGTTTTATGTCTGTTGCAATGATTTCTAGAATGTTAGAAGAATCTTTTACTGTGAAATCTGTAAAAATGGGTTTAAATTATGGTTTAAATAAAGTACGTTTTCCAAGTACTGTTCCTGTAAACAGTGAACTACGTATGCATGCTAAAATCATGCAAATAGAAGATATTGCTAACAATGGAATTAAAATAACATTCTTATGCACCATTGAAATAAAAGGGCAAGAAAAACCAGCTTGTGTTGCAGAGTTTATAGCTGCTTTGTTTGAATAGTATTATTTTAAAGCATAAAAAAGCTCACTTAAAGTGAGCTTTTTTGTTTTATTTTTTTAATCCAGGTAAGTTTGAAGGCTTTTTATTATGCCACCAAAAACCTGTTGCTTTCTTCTTTCTTGGATATTCTTCATCTAAAGTATTAGCATTATACAATCTTCCGTTTTTCATCACTTTTGAAATTGTATTTGTATTTCTAATATTTTCTAATGGATTTTTATCAAGAATAATAAAGTCTGCAAGTTTACCAACTTCTAAAGAGCCAATATCACCATCTAAACCTATAGCTTTTGCACCAAGAATTGTTGCAGCTTTTAAAGCATTCATGTTGCTTGTACCAGAAGCAGTTGCCCATAGTTCCCAATGATATCCTAAACCTTGAAGTTGTCCATGACTTCCAACACCTGTTACACCACCTTCGTTAATTAAGTCTTCTACAAATTCTGCATGTTTTGTAAACACATGTTCATCATCCATAAACCAACCTGGTCTTCTTCTAGATTTACTTGCTAAATCTGTGTAAGGTGTAAAATATTGCATCTTTTTATCATGATAAGGATTTTCTCTTGAATAAAAATAATTTTCTGCCCAAGGGCCTCCATAAGAAACTAATAGAGTAGGAGTATAGGCAATTTGAGACTTTGCTACTGATTTGATAATATCATTATATAAAGGCGTTATTGGGTATGAGTGTTCATGACCTGGATAACCGTCTAAAATTTCAGTAATATTCAGTTTAAAGTCTAAAGCGCCCTCTGTTGTTGGCATTAATTCTTGTTCTTTAGCAGCCTGAATTACCCATTGCCTATGCTGTCTGTTACCAACAATATACATTTTAATAGTGTTTGTATTGTAGTATTTGCTATACTTCTTTAAAGCTTCTTTGGTTTGTTCAAAACTCTTTAAATTGTATGCCCAATAGCCTAAACCTGGTCCTGTTGAATAGGCTCTTGGCCCTAACATTTCTCCTGTTTTTACCAAATCGAAATAGGTAAGTACATCTGTAGATCCTGTTTGTGGATCTCTAGATGCTGTTACCCCATAGGCTAAATTTGCTGCATATGAAAAAACTTGTTTTTTATGAATACCAGAAAAAGTTCTTAAGTGCGAATGCGTATCTACAAAACCTGGTATAATGGTTTTTCCTTGTACATTTATAATTTTTGCTTTTTTTGGAACATCCAAACTTCCTGTTTTTCCAATAGCCTTAATTCTGTTATTTTCTACTAAAATATCACCATTTTCAATGACTTCATCACCATTCATGGTAATAATTCTAGCATTTTGTATTAATGCAATACCTTCTGGAATATCTCTTTGAATAGTAACTTTTACATCAATTTCAGTTGGTTCAAAACTTTCTGAATTTTTTTTCTTTTCAGCTTCTTTATCCTTTTTTTCTTCTTCTTTTCTCTTTTCTTCAGATAATTTCTCCAGCTCTTCTTTTCTGGCTTTCTTTTTTGCTTTTAATTCTTTTTCAAACTTTTCAGCTTCAACTAAATTATAACTAAAAAAAGCACTTCCTAAAGACCAATACACTGTTTCTCCATCAGTAGACCAAGCAGGAAATTCTCCTCCATAAGTTGTTAATTTCCAAGAAGGAAATGCAGAAGAATTTGGGTTAGAAACATTAATTGTAGGTGTTTGACCATATTTAGGGACTGTTACTACGTAAACATCATTGGTAATTAAAGCCATAGCTTTATC
>CAXBAC010000258.1:0-3796 GCA_963973485.1 uncultured Polaribacter sp.
TTTCTAAGGGAGTCAATTGCCAATTTATTGTAGAATTTCTAAGTTTGGTGGTAACTTCTTGTAGTATAATTGCAGCTGCAACAGATATATTTAAGCTTTCAGTAAAACCAACCATCGGAATTTTTAAAAATCCATCTGCCTTATTTTTAACAGTTTCAGATATACCATTTGCTTCTGCACCAAATACAAAGGCTGTTTTTTTATCAATATTAAAATTATGTAAAAGACTAGAATTTGAGTGTGGAGATGTTGCAATAATTTGATACCCTTCACTTTTTAGATACTTTAAACATTCTTCTGTATTGTTTCCATCAGATTTATAACGTTTGGTGTCAATCCATTTTTGCGATCCTTTTGTAACATATTTAGATACTCTATTGATGTATTTATTTTCAATAACATGTAAATTTTGTACTCCAAAAATATCACAAGTTCTTACAACTGCACTTGCATTATGTGGTTGATATATATCTTCTAAAACCACTGTAAAATGTTTTGTTCTATTGTTTAAAACATTTTTAAAAGTTTCTTTTCTTTTATCTGTTAAATACCCTTCTAAATATGCTAATAATTTTTCATCAATCATAATTACAAACTTATCATTTTATTATTATTTTTAAAGGGTTAGTTTATTTAAATCAGATATTTTAAGCTTTATTTATATGAAGAAAATAGTAGTTTTAACAGGTGCAGGTATTTCAGCAGAAAGTGGTATTAAAACTTTTAGAGATGAAAATGGTTTATGGGTAGGACATGATGTTATGCAAGTTGCTTCTCCTAAAGGGTTTCAATCAAATCCTGAATTGGTTTTAGATTTTTATAACCAAAGAAGAAAGCAATTGTTAAATGTAAAACCTAATAAAGCACATTATAATTTGGCTAAATTAGAAAAGCACTTTGACATTGAAATTATTACTCAAAATATAGATGATTTGCATGAAAGAGCAGGAAGCACAAAGGTTACGCATTTGCATGGTGAACTTTTAAAAGTAAGAAGCACAAAAAATGAAAACCTGGTTTATGATTGGAAAAAGGATTTAAATTTAGGAGACCTTTGTGCTGAAAATAATCAGCTTAGACCTCACGTAGTTTGGTTTGGTGAGCAAGTACCACAATTAGAAGTTGCTATAAAAATTGTTGAAAATGCTGATGTATTGGTAATTATTGGTACTTCTATGCAAGTATATCCTGCAGCAAGTTTGGTAGATTATAGGCCTCGTTCCACACCTATTTATTTTATAGACCCTAAGCCTCAAATAACTGAAAGCAAATACGAAAAATTAACTATCTTTGATGAAGTTGCTTCTAGTGGTTCAAAGAAACTCTATAGTAATTTACTAAATGAGTATTACTAACTGAAATTTACCATAGATTACTTAAAATATTCTACAAGTATTTAAAGATTGTTCTAAGATTAATTTAGAGTTAATTGGAGTAGTTTCTTTAGAAATATCTACTTTTAAGTTTTTAGTGGTTTTAAATGAAATTAGGTTTGAAACAGAAAGTGCAAGTGCAACAAAAATGATTATATAGTTTCTCATGGTATTTATTTTATACCTTAAAACTATAGAATAAAACTGTAAACGATTTTTAATTTCGATTCTTAAAACTTAAGTTTCGATAAATGAAACTTTAGTTACGATGAATTACAATAAATCTAAACGCTTCATCAATTCAGGTCTGTTAGACCTACTTACAGGAATAACATCCTTTTTAATTAAAACACTATTATCTTCAATATCAATAATCTTTTTTACATTGATAATATAAGATCTATGTACTTTTAAAAATAAAGAATCTGGTAATTTTTCCTCAATCTTTTTAAGTGTAGAGTGTACAATATAGTTTTTATCTTCAGTTTTAATATTAATATAGTCTCCCTTAGCTTCTATAAGATAAATACTTGGTAAATCAATTTTAATTAACCTTCTATCAATATTTACGTAAAAGTCATTTTTAATTTCTGTAGGGGTTGTTTGTTTTTCTGATTCTTGAATTAAATGAAATTTTTCTGCCTTATCAATTGCTTTTTTAAATCTCGGTAATTCTAAAGGTTTAAGAAGATAATCTATAATAAAATCAAATTCAAAAGCCTCAATAGCAAACTTTGGGTCTGAAGTAGTAAATATAATTTTTGGCGGATTTTTAAGTGTTTTGATAAAATCTAAACCACTAAAATCTGGCATGTGAATGTCTAAGAAAATTAAATCGATTTCATTTTCGTTAAGATATTTAATTGCTTGGATTGCGTTTGAAAATTCTTCAACTAATTGTAAAGAATTAATTTCTGCACAGAGTGTTTTAATAATCACTCTTGCCATTTTTTCATCATCTATAACTATACAATTCATGGGGGCTAAATAGTTTTTAAATATTTAGAAATTGCTGATAATGTTGTCTCAAATTGTTCTTTAGAAATCGACTTTAATTGATCGTTTCGAAGGCTTTGTTCGTATTCCACAGCATTTTTATAACTAGTTTCCAAGCCCAAAATACTAAATTTATGTTTAATGCGATGAACATTGCTGGCAATTTTTTCTAAATTATTACTTTTTAAGCTTTCTAGATAAACTTTTTTTTCATCAGGAAACTCATTTTTTATAACCTCTATTAAAGTTTTTTTAACAGAATCGTCTCCTCTAGCCAATTGATCTATGTATGATAAATTTGGTTGTTCCATTATTATTTTTTGATCGTAAATGTAAAAATAGTTTTTATACTTGGTTCTGAATATAAAGTAATTTTTCCATTATATGCTTCTACTATTTTTTTAACTATTGATAAACCTATTCCTGTAGATTTATAATCGTTTTCTAATTTTTGAAATGCCACGAAAATTTTATTAAAGTAATCTTTTTCAATACCTTTTCCATTATCTTTTACAAGAAACTTCCAATATTCGTCTTCTTCAGAAAAGAGAATTTCTATGCTACCATTTTCTGCTTTATCATTAAATTTTATTGCATTTTCTATTAAATGATGAAATAAAAGCTCTAACCTATAATAATCACCATTTATGGTTGGTAGATTTTCTTGTACTATTATTTTAACGTTGTTTGGGTTATCTAAAGCTAAAATTAAATCGTCTAATAGTTGATTTAGATTTACATCAAATTTTCTTTTTTGCACTTTACCAATGGTAGAATATTCTAAAATACCTTGAATCAAGGTATCCATTTTTTCTACATTCTCGCCAATTAAGTTTATAATTTCTTTACCTCCATCTCCTAAACTTTCTGCATAATCTTGTCTAATCCATGTGGTTAATGCATCTAAACTTTGCAGAGGCGATCTTAAATCATGAGAAACCATGTGTGCATATTCATTTAATTCTTGGTTTTGCTTTTCTAAATTTGATACTAGTAAATCTTTCTGCTTATTAATTTCAATTATTTCTTTAGTTTGGTTGTCTATAAAATCTACAAGTTTTAAAGAATCTGAACTTTCTACATTTTTTACTTCATCTAAATTGTAAAACTTTAAAGTGTTTATAACGTTATTAAGTTTAGAAATAATTTCTTTTTGAGACGCAGTTTCTTTCCTAAGTTGTTGGTTAGATTCAAAGAGTTCTTCAGAACTTATTTTGGCTCCCCTTTGCAACATTGCAAATTGTTCTTCATAATTTTTGTAAGAAAGGTTTATTGCCATAAGAAAAGCTTCTAAATCTTTGTTAGATTTAAGATGTTCTGGTAAAAACTTTCTAATTTGTCTTTTTAGGAGTGAGTTCATTATTCACTAATTAGAGTTATGGCTATGGTTTGGTTGTGTAATTGACAATCTTTTTCATCTTCGAAAG
>CAXBAC010000259.1:0-3796 GCA_963973485.1 uncultured Polaribacter sp.
ATCTATGAATAACCAAGGTTTTTCCAAGTGTTTTTTAGCATAAAAATACATGGCTAAAATTATTGAAATTGCAGCACCATGGCTCGCAAAACCAGTAAAACCTGTAAACTTCCAAGTACCATTAACTTGTTTAAAAGGTATAAATATTTCTAACAAATGATTTTGATAATAATCCCAACTATAAAAGAAAACATCTCCTAATCGCATACCTATTAACATAGATATAAAAACGTACATAAAAAGTGTATCTAACTTTTCTAAAGGGATACCATCTTTAATATAGATTTTTTTCATGAGATGTAACCCTAATAAAAAAGCAGCTACAAACATTAAACTGTACCAACGAACCATAAAAAATCCTAAGTCGATACCTAATGATGGATCCCATTCTATTGCTAAAAAATTCATATTTTATACTTCTATATTTAAAATTAAATCTTATTTATTTTTTTCTGGTACAGGGTCATAACCACTACCTCCCCAAGGATGACAACTGAAAATTCGTTTCAAAGATAGCCAACCTCCAGAGAATAACCCATGTTTTTGTAAAGCTTCTATTGTATAATGTGAGCAAGTTGGGCTATACCTACAAGTTGCAGGTGTAAATGGAGATATTGCAGTTTGATAAAAACGAACCAACAGTATAAAAGGGTAAGAAAATAATTTTTTCAAAAAAAAACTTTAATTTATTGATAATAAAATAGTTACAGACTAAAAAATTTTATAAGTTAATTGTAATTTATCATTTAATTTACAGAAAAGGTTGTACCTTCTTTACCATCTTTTAGTTGAATACCTAACTCAATCAACTCATCTCTAATTTGGTCAGATAATGCCCAATCTCTATTTTCTCTAGCTTCCTTCCTTAATTTTATTAATAATTCTACAACTCCTTGTATTTTTGCAGAACTATCGTCAGAAACTTCATTCATTAATCCTAAAACATCAAAAACAAAAGCTTTTATTGTTGCTTTAAATTCTTCTAAATCATTAGCAGTTAAACTTTCTTTTTGTTCCTTTATTTGATTGATAACTTTTACAGCTTCAAATAAATTAGAAATTAAAATTGGTGTATTAAAATCATCATTCATTGCTGCATAACAAGCTGTTTTCCATTTTTGAACATCAAAAGTTGAGGTTTCCCCAGCTTCTATTTTATCTAAATAAGCAACTGCTTCCATCAATTTAGAATGTCCTTTTTCTGAAGCTTCTATAGCATCTCCAGAAAAATCTAAAATACTTCTATAGTTAGCCTGCATGTTAAAAAAACGAACTACTGATGCAGAAAATGCTTTTGGTAAAATATCATTATCTCCAGTTAAAATTTCATTTGGTAAAATAAAATTACCTGTAGATTTGGACATTTTTTGGCTGTTTAATAACAACATATTGGTGTGCATCCAATAATTTACAGGTTTTACTCCAGAACAAGTTTGAGATTGTGCAATTTCACATTCATGATGTGGAAATTTTAAATCCATTCCTCCTCCATGAATATCAAAGCTTTCGCCTAAATATTTTGTACTCATTACAGAGCATTCTAAATGCCAACCAGGAAAACCATCAGACCAAGGTGAAGGCCACCTCATGATATGTCTTTCATCGGCTTTTTTCCAAAGTGCAAAATCTTGTGGATTCTTTTTATCACTTTGACCATCTAATGTTCTTGTATTATGAATTAAATCTTCAACTTTTCTACCAGAAAGAATTCCGTAATTTCCTTTTTTATTGTATTCTAAAACATCAAAATATACAGAACCATTTACTTCATAAGCAAAACCTTTTTCTATGATTTCTTTTATCATTTCAATCTGCTCTACAATATGACCTGTTGCAGTTGGTTCTATACTTGGTGGTAAAAAATTGTAATTTTTTAAAACATTATGAAAATCTACAGTGTATTTTTGAACCACTTCCATAGGTTCAATTTCTTCTAAACGTGCTTTTTTTGCAATTTTATCTTCACTTTCGTCATTTTCATTTTCTAAATGACCAGCATCTGTGATATTACGTACATAGCGTACTTTATATCCTAAATGTAGAAGATATCTATACACAACATCAAAAAACATAAATGTTCTTACGTTTCCTAAATGTGCATTACTATATACAGTTGGCCCACAAACGTACATGCCTACATAACCGTCTGTTAAAGGTTTAAAAAGCTCTTTTTGTTTAGAAAGAGAGTTGTATATTTTAAGTTGATTTTCTTTGTAGTGTTCCATTAAATAAGTGACTATTTATAGGGCATAAAGATAGGCACTTTAAGAAGAATAGCGAAATGGAATTTGTTAGAAGTTTTTGAAAAGAAAAGTTTCTTATTTGATGATAATTGTGCTATAATCTCCATTAACCTGTATAAGGTTTTTGGTAGTGTTACTATTATTAGATTTTCCAGCTACTTTATTATCTAATTTTACTCTATTTACTTGATATTTAAATTTGCTTGGAATATTACCTAGTAAAAGTGTAGCTTCAGACTGACTTAAGTTTAAAATAAATTTACCAAAATTAGGATTGAAACTATCAATTCTAAGCTCTCCAAATTTATCTGAAATAGTTACATTTTCATTGATTTTATAAATTTTTACTCCAGAAGAATTATTGTTCATTGTTGTATTTGTAGCTGATGCTATTTTAGCATCAGTTACATTGTTTAAAAATAAAGTACAAGCGTTTAAATCGTTTATAGTAACAGGAGAGTAATCTATTGTTAATTTACTTCCATTTAAGTTATTAGCATTAAAAGTACCATATTTTACATTACCAAATGCAACTGTATTTGGTAGCTTTACTTTACAATGACGTGTGTTTAAATCGAAAGTAGCAGCTTTGGGAACTTTAATTTCTAAACGCTTTTTTATATTAATTTTTTTACCATTAATAATAATTTCATTCTGATCTGAATTAAAATTAAGTTTTAATTTTTTAAGTTCTTCTTTTGCTTTTTCTAATTCTGCTCTAATTTTTTGTTTATCTAATTTTTCGATTTGAGTTTTTGATATTTCAAGTTGTTTCTTCATTTTTTCTTTAGACTCTTTAAACTCTTTTCTTAATTTATCACTATCTAAAGTAAGTTTCTCTTTAAGAATCTTATATTCTTTGGATTTTTTAAAGGCATCCCACTCTTCTTTGGTATTAATTTCTATATCATGTTCATCATCTTTCCATCTAAATTCATATTTGCCATCTTTACCCATATTTTTATCAATATCTTCGAAAATATTCAAGTTATCAAGGTTAAAATCGATATCAAAATCCATATCAGGCAATACAATTGTTTCGAAACTTGAAAAATCGATATCTGGCATTTCAAAATCAAAATTCATGTTATCAAAAAAAACGAAATCGTTTTTAAAGTTAAAACTATTATTTCCTTTTGATGAAATTTGAACTTTTTTTGAGTTTCCTAGAGCTTCAAACTCCCAGTTTTTAAAGTATTTTTCTGCTTCCTCTTTTGTAACTCCTTCTATTTCTATAAAAGCTTCTACCTGAACCTCATTCTTATTCCATGTAGTTACATTAATGTCTGTGTTAACTGCATTAATTGCAATTTCTACATCCTTATTTGTTTTAAAGTTTTCTGTGAATTTTTTATCGAATTTTTGAGCAAAAAAGGTTCCGAAAAAACCAATAGCAATGCATGTTAAAATTCTTTTATATGATTTGTGTTTCATTTTGTTTTGTATTTAAATTTTTAAGTTCATGTAACTGCTTTTTTAAACGTTGTAAAAGCTGTAAGCGTAATTGTAAATTACCAATTAGTGCATCTATAGTTGCATCATTACTTGAAACA
>CAXBAC010000260.1:0-3768 GCA_963973485.1 uncultured Polaribacter sp.
AAGAAACCAAATTTATTTTTTGGGCCAAAGTTTGATGAACCATCTCTTCTTAAAACTGCAGAGAATAAATATTTGCTATCATAAGCATATTGAAGTCTTGTAAAGTATGAAAGCAGTCTGCTATCAAAACTTAAGCTAGAACCATTATTATTGTTTCTAAATATTTCTAAGCCATTACCATTTAAAACTGGTGCACCTACTGTAACATCATTTAAGTTATCACCAAAAGCCCCACTTGTTAATATAGTTCTAAACCTTCCTGTAGTTTTAAAGATAGAAGCACCCAACATTGCTTTTACACTATGAACATCATTATAGACTCTTTCATAGTTTACGAAAGCATCAAACGTATAATCGAAAAAGCTTTGACTAAAGTCTGTAAACGTACCTAAATCTACGTTAAACACATTATTATTTCCAAAATTCGCAACCTTATTATAAGTGTTTGAATTTTGTACTGAATAATTTGCTTGAAAACGAGTTTCTGCAGAGAAATAATCTAAGAATTTATAATTTAACCCATAACTTCCAGAGATCTTGTTTACCCAAGTTCTATTGTTTGCATTGTCTATTTGTGCAAGTGGATTTGCAACTTCTATTCCTGTACCAATAGCTGGAGGCAAAGAAAAATCTCCATTTGAATCATAAACAGGAGTTGTAGGAGGCATATTTAATGCATTAAACAAAATAGAACCTAATGCGTTTTCTATTAAGTTCTTTTTATTTGTATTTGTATAAATGGTAGATGATGTAAATTTTAATCGATCTGTGATATCTGTATCAAAATTGAAACGAACATTTCGTCTATTAAAGTTTGCTTTACTACCACCAACAATACCATCTTGACTTGTAACTGCAATACCTAATGAAAATGTAGATTTTTCTGTACCTTTATTTAAAGTATAATCTACACTATATATAGGTGCAGTTTCAAATACTCTATCTTGCCAATTTGTGCCTTGACCTAAACCTGCAACACTTACAAAAGGTAAAGCCTCTCCATTTGCAGCATAAGCTTCATTTGCTAATAATGCATATTCTGTTGCGTTTAAAAGCGGAATTTCTCTAGTAGTTTCTTGGAAACCTGTAGAGATATTTAAAATTGATTGAAAATCAGTATTTTTTCTTCCTGTTTTGGTAGTAACTAAAATTACACCATTTGCAGCACGAACTCCATATATACCAGCAGAAGCATCTTTTAAAATATTTATAGATTCAATATCTGATGGATTCACCACACTTAAATCCTCTATAACTCTACCATCTAGAAGTATTAACGGTCTACTGTCTCCATTTGTAGAAACTCCTCTAATTCTAATATTTGAAGCTGCACCAGGCGAACCTGATGATTGTGTAATATTAACACCCGCAACTTGACCTTGTAAAGCTTGTTCTATTCGAGTTGGATTTAAATCTTCTATTGTAGCACTTGAAACCACAGAAACTGCTCCTGTAACTTCTTTCTTACGTTGAGTACCATACCCAATTACCACTATTTCATCTAAAGATTCTGTAGATTGTTCTAAAGATACATTTAAAGCTTCTTGATTAACAGCAACTTCTTTTACTTTATAACCTAAATAATTGAATACAAGTATAGATCCTCTATTTACATTTTTTAGATTATAATTACCATCAAAATCTGTTTGAGTTCCAACAGTAGTTCCTTTAATTAATATACTTACTCCTGGCAACACTTCTCCAGTAGCAGCATCTGTAACAACACCTTTGACATTTATTGTTTGAGCACTTGCTAAAAACGTCATAAATACAAAGAGTAATAATGTGATCTTTTTATTCATACAAAAAGTTTTAATTATGTTTTTTGTAAATTTAAGCGTATTATTTTGTTAAAATGATAAATAAAACCTCAACAAAAAACATACATGCTAATTTTTAGCCTATATACATGCATTAAAGAAGGTTTTTTTTGTGTTATTTTTTTAGAAAAATTAGTAAAAAAACAAAATGTTGTGGTAATGTTGTGTTTAAAAACACCTTTGAGTAGGTTTTAAATTTCTAAAATATAATTTGTTAAGTTAGCATCGTGTGTTAATTTCATTTTTTTTCTTAATCTATAACGTTTTACCTCTACACTTCTTGGTGATATATTTAACAACGGTGCAATCTCTTTAGAAGATAGATTAAGTCTTAAGTAAGCACACAATCTTAAGTCGTTTGGTGTTAGTTGTGGATGCTTAGATTTAATTTTTTTAAGAAACTTTTTATCTGCGTTATTAAATGCTTCTTGAAACATCTTCCAATCATCTGTATTGTTTAAGTTTTTATCTATAATTTTCACTACTTTATCAATACCTTCAGTTCCCTTATCTACTAACTCTAACTTTATAGTATTTAAGAATTCGTTTTTCTTAATTATACTCATTGTAGAAGTTGCAAGTTCTCTATTTTTACTTTCAATATCACTTCTTAATTTATCATTATTTAACTTAATAATTTTTTGATTTGATTCTAATTCTTTTACCTCTAACTCTATTTTTGCTTTAGCTAGTAACTCTTCTCGCTGCTTTTTATAATATCTTTTATACACAATATGTAAAGCATAAAGTAATATCATAATAACTAAAACATAGAGAAATATTAAAGCATTTGACAAGTACCAAGGCTTTGCAACTGAAAATTTATAGACTGCAATGTTTTCGCTAAATTTATTATCTATAAATGCCCTAACTTTGAATGTATAATTTCCAGAGGGTAAATTTTCAAATAAAAAGGAATTTGATTTTGACAATTGACTCCATTTAGTATTGAAACCTTCTAACTTATGCTGATACTTAATTAATGATGTATTATTATAATGTGGAACACTATAATAAAACTGAAAATTATTTTCCTCATCTGAAAATGTTTTTGATTTATCTAAAGGAACGTGTTTAGGAAGACTATCTAACTTATTATTGAGAATTTTGTTTATAGTAACTTCAAAATTATCTGGCTCTTGAATTCCGTTTAAATCTACAGTTAAATACCCTTGAGATGTACCAATTAAATATTCTTTATCTGTTAAAAATAAGATATTTTCGTATCCAGAAGCTCCTTTATAAATGGTACCCTTTAATGGAATTGTTTTAAGGTCTGGTTTATCGCTAAATTTCCCTGGCATTAAGTATCTGATATCATCTTTAGTAAAAGACCATAATTTACTATTAGCTTCATCATATATTAATTTGGCAGACAAAAACTTTTCCTTTGGTATTAATTGGCTGAATACTGAATCAATTTCAAAAATATTTAAAGATTTATTATACTTGTATACTCCTTTTTTACAGGAATACAGAATATTGTTTTCAAACTTTATGAGACTAGAGTAAATACCTTTCTCAACAGATTCATCTTTTTCTATTTTCTTAATAATTGTAAATGAAGAATTTACCGTTAATTTAAATACCCCTTTATACTCATGGTTCACAAATATTTTTTGATCATCTGCCAATAAAAAATACCTACTAGAATTTGAAAAACCTTTAATTTTATTTCTTAACTCCCAAACATTATTTCTTTTTGTTAAAACGTATAAACCATCATAACTACCTTGTAAAATTGTAGTATCATCTATTTTTTTTAATTGCCAAGTACCATTAGTACCTTTTATAAAATTTATAGTATCATTTTCAACTACAAAAGTTCCAGAATCATGACTACAAAAAAGTTCTCCGTTAATTTTTTGAAGATTCCAAACTTGTCCTTGGGTGTTTTTTACGAAAATAAAATCATCTTTAGAATCTTTATTTCTATAATAAAGCCCTT
>CAXBAC010000261.1:0-3724 GCA_963973485.1 uncultured Polaribacter sp.
GTATTGTACCTGTCATTAGGGATGATAATATCAGCAAAATTTTTAGTAGGTTCTATAAATTGCTGGTGCATAGGTTTTAAGGTGTTTTGATAACGATTTAAAACCTCATCAATATCTCTACCTCTGTCTTTAATATCTCTACGAACTCTACGAATTAAACGTTCGTCTGTTTCTGCATGTACAAAGATTTTAATATCGAATAAATCGCGCAATTCTTCATTATTAAAAATTAAAATCCCTTCAACAATCACCACTTTTCTAGGATGTGTTTTAAAAATATCTTTTGTTCTGTTATGTGTTACAAAAGAGTACACAGGCTGGTTTACCGTTTTTCCTTTTTTTAAGTCTTTTAGGTGTTTTATTAATAGCTCAAAATCGATTGCTCTTGGATGGTCGAAATTGATTTTTGTACGTTCATCATACGATAAATTATCGGTTGCTTTATAGTAAGAATCTTGTGATATTACACAAACTTCATCTGTGGGTAATTCTTTTACAATTTGATTTACTACTGTAGTTTTTCCACTTCCAGTACCACCTGCAATTCCAATGATGAGCATAAATTTTGATTGATTTTGTTTGATTTATAGCACGAAAATACTAAAGATTTTACAAATTCATAAAATTATTAATCTTTATGTCTTTTGCTTTTAAATCGAACATTAAATTGTACAAGCCAAAAAAGGTTCTGTTCATGTAGATAAAGTGCTTTGAGCCTCTACTAGCATTGTAAGAACGTAGCTCTACATTTTTTGAATATCGCTCTCCAAACTCAGAAATTTTACCGAAAAAAACTTCATCAGAAAAATCGAATTCTTCTGCATGAAAAGGTTGTGTAAAAATAGAAAGCATTTCGTGAAACATAGCTTTAAAAAACTCAAATTCTTCTTTTGGGTCTTCTTTTCTTAAAATGTCTAATTCAAACATTTTTTCCACAAAAAGTTTTTCATCATCTAAAGTTTCCTGTTTAGCCAACACAAAATAAGGGTTGTAAAAATCTAAAGGAATGGTTTTCATGCAGCCAAAATCTAATGCAATAAGTTCTCCTTTTTCAGAAACTAAAAAATTTCCTGGATGTGGGTCTGCATGTACTTTTTTTAAGTTATGAATTTGGTACATGTAAAAATCCCAAAGTGCTTGACCAATTGCATTGGCTTTTTTTTGATTGGTATTTACAGCAGTAAATTCAGATAAATGCACACCTTTCATCCAATCCATAGTAATGATTTGTTTGGACGATAACTCTGGATAATATGTAGGAAAAGCCAAATTTGGTATTTGGCTGCAGGCATCTACAATTTCTTGACTTTGTTGTACTTCTAAAATGTAATCTGTTTCTTCTAAAAGTTTGTCTTGTACTTCAAAAAAGTATTCATCAGAAGTTTTGCCTTTCATGTTAAACATTCGAATTACAAAAGGTTTTAGCAATGCTAAATCTGATTTTATACTGTCTGAAACTCCTGGATATTGAATTTTAACAGCCAAGTCTTTGCCATCTTTTTCAGCTCTATGCACTTGCCCAATACTTGCTGCATTGTATGCTTTTACATTAAATTTATCATAGATTTCTGACGGAAATTTACCAAAACTTTTTTTGAAGGTTTTTAAAACTAAAGCTTCAGAAAGTGGAGGGACAGAAAACTGAGCTAATGAAAATTTCTCTACGTAAGCTCTTGGTAAAATGCTTTTTTCCATACTTAGCATTTGCGCAACTTTTAAAGGGCTACCTTTTAAATCTTTTAAGCTGTCGTAAATGTCTTCTGCATTGTTTTTGTTGAGTTGCTCTCTGGCATTTTCTTCTGTTTTGGTGATTTTATCACCATAATACTTTAAATAATTTACCCCAACTTTAGCACCAGTTTTCGCTAATTTAGATGCTCTTTGAATTTTTGTGATGGGAATTTTACTTGCTTTTTTCATACCTTAATCCGTATTTTTTTGGAACTTTTCTTTGTATACAAATTTGCCTAAATCAAAGACATTCTTTAGGAATTTGTTTTCTATTAACTCGAAACTGGTATTGATTGATTTTTCTATAAAAATATCTGTTTTTTCATAAGATTCTGAGGTGTCTTCTAACCAAAATTTAATAGTGATTAACAACTGAATCCATGCAGATTGACTAATTAAATTGCCTTGTACTTTTTCTAAACCATCTATAGGTAAAATACTTTCTGATAAGTCTAATTGGTCTATAAAAGCAATAAAACTCTTTTTTAAACTCGATAATGTTTTGTAAGATTTTAGTTGATTTTTACATCCTTTTAAAACCACTTCTACATAAGCTCTATTTAAATTTAAGTTTTCAAAAAAGGTGAAATAAAGACTTATAAGTTTGTTTTTGCCATCGAAAGAAATAAATTCTTCACTTTCATTTAAAACCTCTAAAGAGTTTTTAAAAAGCTCATTAAAAATAGTTTTTTCTACCTTTTTTAACGTTTTAAAGTGTTTGTAAAAATTGGCTTCGTCTAAGTTAACTTGCTCACAAAAATCTTCTACACTTTCTGGTTTAGATTGGTTTTTTGAAACCAAATCCATATAAAGTGTTAAGATGTCTAATTTTGAACTATTTTTCTTTTTTTTCATCTCTATGATATCTTTTACAAAAATACGAAACGTTTGGTTGTTGAAAGAAAATAGCACTGTTTAAAAACAAAAAACCAAGTTAAAATTTTAACTTGGTTTGTTTATAAATAACAAGCGATTGTTATTTTGTATATCAATATGTTTTTAAAATATGTACAAATGAAATTTTACTTTTAAACTCTTGAATTTAAGAAAATATCGATCTATTTTCTTTCCCAATTTTTAACAGCTTCCATATCACCTTTAAGTGCTAGTTTTGCTTGTATTTTCCACCCAGATAAATCATAAATTTTAGCATTTACACCAGCATCTGTTAAAAGTTTAGTCATGTCTTTAATAGTCATTTTTGCTATTTGGTTGTAAGACGTTATGTTTAAATCGTTTAACTTTTTTTCTAAAACTGGACCAATACCTTTAATAACTTTTAAATCGTTAGTTTCATCAACTTTTTTAACGACTATTTTCTCTGCTACAGTAACTTCTTTTTTTACAACTTTTTTCTTTGCTGTTTTTTTAGTTTTTACTGGTTTAGCATCCTCTAACTTTTCGTTAACTGTATTTAAAGCGTCTTCAGTATAATCTTCAATTTTACCTTTTACTTCGTCTATAGTTTCAGAAATATTTTTCTTTAACGTATTAGACATTTTTTCTGCTTTCTGTACAAGTTTATTTTTAGCTACTTCTTTTTCGAATTTGTCTTTCATTTCTTCAGCTTTTTCAACTAAAGGATGTTCTGAAACTCTTTTTTTAGCATCTTCTACCATTTTTGGATCATAGCCAACTAATGTTTTTAAACGCTCTGAACTATTTTCTAATTGTTCTTTAATAGATTCTGCAGTTTCTACAACCATATTGATTTGCTGCTTTGTTAAAGGTTCTGTTTTTTTAACCAACTTTGCAGTTAATTTTTGCCATTTTTCTCCAGTTTTTACTGTAGATTCAATAGCATCAAAAGAAGCATCAATTAAATCGCTATTAATTCTTTTTACAATTGCTTTTGCTTTTCCTAATTTATCTTCTTGTTTTGTTTTAGACTTTTTAGTTGCCATAATATTTTTTTTTAATTATTTTTTTTGATGTAACAAACTTACAACATGTGAGTTGCAGTAGAGTTGCAAACTAGTTTTTACTAAAAAAA
>CAXBAC010000262.1:0-3688 GCA_963973485.1 uncultured Polaribacter sp.
TCGAATTCCAGACAATTCTTTACGTTCTTTTTCTGCCTGAACGATTTTCTTTAAAAGCTTGTCTGCAACTTCTGCATTTTTATGCAAGAAGTTATCTAGATAGGTTTTTACAAAATCGTTAATGTACGTTCTAACTGTAGGTAAGTTTACTCCCATTTCTGTAGAACCCAATTTTGTTTTGGTCTGACTTTCAAAAACAGGTTCCATCACTTTTATAGCGATAGCTGCAATTACTGATTTTCGAACATCTGAAGCTTCAAAGTTTTTACCATAAAATTCACGAATGGTTTTTACAATAGCTTCTCTAAATGCAGATTGATGTGTACCTCCTTGAGTTGTATGTTGCCCATTTACAAACGAATAATATTCTTCTGAATATTGAGTTTTACTGTGTGTTATAGCCACTTCAATATCATCGCCTCTTAAATGAATTATTGGGTACAACATGTCTTCTGTGTTGTTATTATCTTCCAATAAATCTTTTAACCCATTTTTAGAAAAGAATTTTTCGCCATTAAAAATTATGGTTAATCCAGGATTTAAATACACATAATTTTTAAGCATTTTAGCTACATACTCGTTCCTAAACTTGTAATTTTTAAAAATGGTTTCATCTGGCACAAAAGAAACTTTAGTACCTTTTCTTCTTGAGGTTTCCTCTAAAAATTCTTCGTTTTCTAAATTCCCTTTGCTAAATTCTGCTGATGCTGATTTTCCTTCTCTAGAAGATTCAACACGAAAATAAGAAGAAAGGGCATTTACAGCTTTGGTACCTACTCCATTTAAACCTACAGATTTTTTAAAGGCTTTTGAGTCGTATTTTCCACCAGTATTCATTTTAGAAACTACGTCTACAACTTTTCCTAAAGGAATTCCACGTCCATAATCTCGAACAGTAACTTTGCTTCCATGAATAGAAATTTCTATAGTTTTTCCTGCACCCATTACAAACTCATCAATAGAATTGTCTAAAACTTCTTTAACTAAAATGTAAATTCCATCATCTGCAGAAGATCCATCACCTAATTTACCAATATACATTCCTGGTCGCATTCTAATATGCTCTTTCCAGTCTAATGATCTAATATTATCTTCTGTATATTTTGTTTCTTGACTCATGTAAACGCTTACTATTATTAGGATTGAAGTAGATGCAAGATAACATTAACACAAGAAAAATAAAACAGCAATGTTGATAAGTTATTAACAGGATTTCAACTGTAATTTGATACCCCAAAAAGATAAAAACAAACATTAATGATAAATCAAAAAAAAAATAAAAAACACAAAAAAAAACACAAAAAAAAAACAATGTGTTATATTTTTAAACAAATAGTAGAACCTTACACAAATTAGCTACTTTTGATCAGAATTAAAATGAATACTTGTGGATAGAAATCAACTTTTAGAATTAGCAAATAGATATGGAAGCCCTTTATATGTATATGATACAGATAAAATAGCTTCTCAATATCATAGACTAACTGATGCGTTTAGTAAAGTACAAAATTTAAAATTAAATTATGCTGTTAAAGCATTATCTAACATCAATATTTTAAAGTTTTTTAAAAATTTAGGTGCTGGTTTAGACACAGTTTCTTATCAAGAAGTTCAACTGGGTTTAACTACAGGAATTGAACCTAAAAATATTATTTATACTCCAAATGGAGTTTCTCTACAAGAAATTGAAGAAGTTGCTCAATTAGGTGTACAAATTAATATAGATAACCTATCTATCTTAGAACAATTTGGACAAAAACACCCAGATATTCCTGTTTGTGTGCGTATAAATCCACATATTATGGCTGGTGGAAACTCTAAAATTTCTGTAGGTCATATCGATTCTAAATTCGGTATTTCAATTCATCAAGTTCCACACATAAAACGTGTTGTAGAAAATACAGGTATGAATATTAACGGAATTCACATGCACACAGGCTCTGATATTTTAGATATCGACACTTTTTTACGTGCTACAGAAATTTTATTTGATGTTGCTAAACAATTTGATAATATTGACTTTATCGACTTTGGAAGTGGTTTTAAAGTACCTTATAAAGAAGGAGATATTTCTACAGACATAGAACAATTAGGTGTGCAATTATCAGAAAGATTCAATGAGTTTTGTGTAGAATATGGAAAAGACATCACTTTAATGTTTGAACCAGGTAAATTTTTAGTTTCTGAAGCTGGTGTATTTTTAGCAAAAGTAAATGTTGTAAAACAAACAACTTCAACTGTTTTTGCGCATGTAGATTCTGGTTTCAATCATTTTGTAAGACCTATGATGTACAATTCTTTCCATCAAATTTCTAACATTTCAAATCCAGAAGGAAGAGACAGATATTATTCTGTTGTAGGCTATATTTGTGAAACTGATACATTTGGTTCTAATAGAAGAATTTCAGAAATTTCTGAAGAAGATATCTTATGTTTTCATAATGCTGGAGCCTACTGTTTTTCTATGGCTTCTAACTACAATTCTAGATATTTACCTGCAGAAGTAATGTTGGTAGATGGTAAAGATTACTTAATCCGAAAAAGACAAACCATTCAAGATATTTTACATAACCAAGAAATTGTAGAATTACCTCAAAAAGCTCAAATAAAAGAAAAAGCTACTGTATAAGTTTGCAAATAAATATATTATTTTAGCCATAAATTCACACGAATTTGTGGCTATTTCATTTTTAAATAATTTATGAAACTAGAAAAAATTAAATATTCAAAATTAAATTCTAAACAAAAAGAAAATTATAATTATCAAAAATTATCATCAATTTTAGCTGATTTTGGTTACACAACAATTCCACTTAATGATGATTATTTAGGAGCTGATTTTTTAGCAATTCATTGTTTTAGTCAAAAAATTTTTAAAATTCAATTAAAAGGTAGACTAACTTTTTATGAAGAATATCTAAAAAACGATGATTTATTAGTTTGTTTTCCATACAATGAACAGTGGTATATTTATAATCATAAAGATTTTTACAATGAAATTATTGCATTAAAACCAAGTATAATTAACACTAATTCTTGGAAAAAAGGAAAATATAGCTGGAAAGTATTAACAAATGATCTACTTCAACTTGTAAAAAAAATAGAATAATTAATTATGAAAATTAGACTATCAATTCAAAACGATATTCCTAAAATCATGGAGATTATAAATGACGCAAAAGCATTATTAAAGTCTTTACATATTGATCAATGGCAAAATGGATATCCAAATGCTGAACAAATTGAAAACGACATCAAAAACCAAGAAAGTTATGTTGTGGTTGATGAAAATAATAACGTTTTAGCTACAACCATGTTTACTTTAAGGAAAGAACCTACTTATAAAATTATTGAAAATGGTAATTGGCTAATTGATGAAAATTTGCCTTATGGAGTTATTCATAGGTTAGCCATGAGTAAGGATTTTAGAGGGAAAGGAGTTGCTAAATTTATTTTTGACAAATTGCACGAAAAACTGAAACATCAAAATATACAAAGTTTAAAAATTGATACACATGAAGAAAATATTGGCATGCAATCACTTATTAAAAAAATGGGCTATCAATATTGTGGAATAATATACACAAATTACAATGCTAAACGCTTGGCTTTTGAGAAAGTAATTTATTAAAACATCAATTTTAAAACTATATTTTCGTGCCGTATTCTGGTAAAATAGAAAATTAGG
>CAXBAC010000263.1:0-3678 GCA_963973485.1 uncultured Polaribacter sp.
AAGATATGTGGTAGATTCACGTTCTAGACAAAGAACCATGGTTCCTGAAGAAGAATATAAAAATGGACATATCTTAACTTCTGAAACAGTTACTGCTTTAGCAAATGAAGGTGTAAAAGTAAATTTAGGAGCTCATGGACAATTACAAGGTTTGGGTGCTCATTGGGAGTTATGGATGTTACAACAAGGAGGTTTAAGCAATCATGATGCTTTAAAAGCAGCCACCATAAATGGTGCAGATTATATTGGTATGTCTGATGAAATTGGTTCTTTAGAAAAAGGAAAATTAGCAGATTTAATAATTATGGATAATAATCCTTTAGAAAATATTCAACATACAAATTCTGTAATATATACAATGGTTAATGGAAGATTGTATGATGTTTCTACTATGAATGAAATTGGAAATTACGATACCAAAAGAGGTAAGTTTTACTTTGAATTGGATGGATATAACCAAGGAGTTCCTGTAAATTTAAAAACGAATAGTTTTACAACGCCAACTTGTAGTTGTCATTAAATTTAAAATGTTATGATTTTATTCTTCTGGATAAATAACACTGTCTAAAGGAATATCATACTCATTAATATCATGAATTAGAGAAATAGGTTTAAAGAAATTTAATCCTATTTTTTTGCAATTAGGTTTGCAATTGGCTAAAAATCGATCGTAAAAACCTTTCCCATAACCAACTCTAAAACCTTTTTCATCA
Source organism: uncultured Polaribacter sp. (assembly GCA_963973485.1). Classification (GTDB taxonomy): domain Bacteria; phylum Bacteroidota; class Bacteroidia; order Flavobacteriales; family Flavobacteriaceae; genus Polaribacter. The sequence goes on from CAXBAC010000263.1 coordinate 714, forward strand.
GATATTAATAAAGGCACAAAAACTAAATCTAACTCTTGTTCTGAAACTTGTATGGCATTTACTGGTTCTGGAACTCCGAATTTACTCAAACGAATTTCAGTTTCTTTTTCTAAATAAAAATGAGTTAGATTATTATTTTTAAAATCTGTTTTAGAGACCACTATTTTCTTATTATTTTTTCTTAAAAAATCAATAATAGGTTTTGTATCTATTTCTTTAAATCGTTTTAAACTTAAAAAAATATGTATGGTTCTGATGTTGGCTAAGTCTAAACTATAAATTTGTTTATAGATGTTATGTTGCAATTTATCAATTTCATCTACTGATAAATCTTGCCTTTTTTGTTTGTATTCTAATCGAAGTTCTGCTTTTTTCATCAACAACAAAGGTATTAAGAATATCTATCTACTTGATAAGGTTCTAAGTTTAGTGACGTTTTTTTATCGGAAATAATCTCAGAAATCAATTTTCCAGTTCCTGGACCTAAGCTCCAACCCATCATTGCATGACCAGTTGCTATGGTTAGGTTTTTACACTTTTTTGATTTTCCAATAAAAGGCAGTCCATCAGGAGAACAAGGTCTTAACCCACATTTTGCAGCATCTTTTTCTTGTTCATTTATTTTTAAATTTTCATAATAGCTTTCACCTGCATTAGCTATTGCTGCTACTCTTTTAGGGTTTATTTTATGATTGATTCCACCAATTTCCATGGTTCCTGCAAATCGTGTAAATCCATCCATAGGTGTTACAGCCACTTTTGATTCTATTAAAATTGCAGGAATTGTAATATTTGTTTCTCTTTTAACATTTATACTATAACCTTTTCCTGCTTGAATTGGAATTTTAATTCCTAATTTTTTAGCAAAATTTTGAGACCAAGAACCTGTTGCTAAAACAAAATCATCTGCTTTTACAATTCTTTTATTTGTTTTTACAGACTTTATAATATCATCTGAAACATCTAAATCTAGCACCTCTTCATTTTTCAAAATAAGCACTCCAACTTGTTCTAAATAAGTTTTTAATTCCTTCATGAAATTATTGGGTGTCATGTGTGCATCTGAATGGTAATATACAGCCCCTTTAATATTTAAATCTACATTTGGTTCTATTTTTTTGACATCGTTTTTTGTAAGATGATCAACTTTCAACCCTAATTCTATAGCTTTTTTACTTGTATTCAACTCTTCTTCACCTGCTTTATCAGATTGGTAATACATTAATAATCCTTTGTGAGTATATGAGAAATTAAATTCTTTTGATTCCTTTAAATCTTTATACAATTCTCGACTAAATACATTGATATCTTTTAAAGCTGGAATTGCTTTTGCTACTTTTACTTTTGTTGCAGCTTGTTTAAAATGCCAAGACCATCTTAAAAAATCTTTATCTAACCTAGGTTTCATATAAAAAGGACTAGATGCATCAAACATCCATTTTAACCCTTTATTTATCATTCCTGGTGCAGCTAAAGGTATAAAATGACTGGGAGTAATATAGCCTGCGTTTACGTAAGAAGCTCCAGATGAAAAGTTTGATTTTTCTATTACAGTAACTTTATGACCTTCTTTTTGCAAATAATATGCAGCTGACAGACCTATAATTCCACCTCCTATAATTACAACATTTTTATTCATAAGTTGATGATAAATTAAATAACTGAAAAACCATAAGCATATGGATCATCTTCTGTGTTAATGGTAATTGTATTATGCCCAAAAACTTTTGCCCAACCTTTTATACTTGGTATAATTGCTATTTGATTACCAATAGTTGTTTCTTCTTCAATTTTACCAACAAAAGTGCTTCCAATAAAACTTTCATGGATAAACTCTTCACCAACTTTTAATTTTCCTTTTGCATATAATTGTGCTAATCTTGCAGAAGTTCCTGTCCCACAAGGACTTCTATCAATAGCTTTATCACCGTAAAAAACAGCATTTCTTCCATTAGAATTATTGTGCAACACATCACCTGTCCATAATAAATGAGTTACATTTTTAATACTTTCATTTTCTGGATGCATGAATTTATTGGCGTATTTTATATTAATTCTTTCACGAATTACTTGAGAAAACTGAATGATTTTAGAGGCACTAAAATGCTGAATACCTTTAAAGTTTTTCTGAGGATCTACAATTGCATAAAAATTACCTCCATAAGCTACATCAAACGTAAGTTCTCCTAGTTCAGGACAATCAATCGTTAAATTTTCTGCTGCTAAATAGCTTTTTACATTGGTCAGCTTTACCCAATCTACTTTATTTTTTGTTTGTTGATAATCAATTTCAATTAAGCCTGCAGGTGCTTCCATTTTAATTTTTCCTGGTACTTTTGGCTGAATTAAACCTTCTTCTATTGCAATGGTTATGTACCTATAGTTCCATGACCACACATAGGTAAACAACCGGAAGTTTCTAAAAATAGAATGGCAAAATCATTTTCTGGATTATGAGGAGGATACAAAATAGCACCACTCATCATATCATGACCTCTTGGTTCAAACATTAGACCTTTACGAATCCAGTCAAATTCTTTTAAAAAATGAAGTCGCTTTTCATTCATATTTTTGCCTATCAACTTAGGTCCTCCACTTTTTATAACCCTTACAGGATTACCACAAGTGTGTCCATCTATACAAACAAAAGTATGCTTACTCATTTTTTATTTTGTTAATGTAATTATTCACTCGCTCTTCTAATATAGCAAGAGTTACTGTTCCTTGCTCTAAAACAACTTCATGAAAGTCTCTAATATCGAATTTCTCTTCTAGTTCAAATTCTGCTTTTTTACGTAATTCTCTAATTTTTATTTCTCCTATTTTATAAGATAAAGCTTGACCTGGCCAAGAAATATACCTGTCTGTTTCTGTATTTATTTCAAGTAACGAAAGTGCAGTATTTTCTGACATATAATCAACAACCTGTTGTCTTGTCCATCCTTTTGCATGAATTCCAGTAAGA
>CAXBAC010000264.1:0-3655 GCA_963973485.1 uncultured Polaribacter sp.
TAATTCCCAAAACTTTTTGTATTCTAGGTCTGTTTTAAAATATTGTGCTAAAGGAATGTCTAAAAAGGTTTTTTTGCCATTTGAATTTCTGCTATTTGATACAAAACCTAATATGTTTCCTGAATTTGCTATTCTAGCTCTAAAAAATGAAAAGTTAGTATCTTTAAAACTTGTTTGATTATTGTACGTATATGAGTAAGCAATTATAGGAATTAAAAAGTCTGATGTAATAATATTATATCTGTTTAAGATATTTAAGCTGGCATTGTATTCTTCTGGATTTGAGTTTTGAAAACTAGCATCACCTACAACAGTATTCATAAACTGTACTGCTTCATTTGGTAATTGCAAATCTGCAGTGGTATTGTTATAGATTTTAGAAATTTCATTTAAAGTTTGGTATTCTGAGTTGTAAATTCTAAAAAAACTATCAACATTTAAATTTTGAATATATTGTGTATTTAGAACCTCTAGCTGAATGGTTTTTTTTGCATTGTATTGCCATTTAAAATCGGTTAAAAAAGTAAAGGTTTGCCTGTCTAAACCAATATTTTTTTGAAAACTAGACCCTAAAGAAATTAAGGTTCTAGGAGACATTTCTTTAGGTACAAATTTGCTTAAGCCAAAAGGGGCTACAAACCTTGGAATTTCTATAGATAAATCTGTACCAATTTCCCAACCAGGCCCATTTTGAGAGTTAAACCAAGAACCTAAGAAAGACATTTTTGTAAGTTCTGCTCCTTTAAAAGTATTTCTATTGGTTAAAGAAAACTTTCCAGAAATACCTATGTTTCTAATATTAGAGTGGGTGAGTTCTGTTTCAAAACCCAACGTGTATTTTTCTAACGGAGTTAAATATACATCCATGATAAGCTCATCTGTTGCATCATCTGCAGCAGAAAATTTAATATTTGTGGCTTTAAAGTTTTTTAATGATTTAAGGTAAGTTCTGGTTAAATTATTTAAGGTGTCTTTATAGATTCCGCCTTTTTTTAAAAAAATAGATTCCGCCAAATACTTAGGGTTGTACCTTATTTTATCATAAGCTAAAAAATGAATTCCTTTATATTTTATAGAATCAGCATAAGGTGCAGCAGCATTTGAAAACGAATAATCTGTAATAACATTAATGTCTCTAATGGTATAGATTTGATAGGGTTTTTCTAAATATCTACCATCTTCTTCTATAAGTCTGTTTCCAGAAATTAAAAAATCTACATTCGTCTTATAATCTGTTCTTGTAGAATCTACGTAAAAACCCAAAGCAGATTCTGTAAAGTTATAAATACCATTATTTCTAAAGAGCTTTACAACATTACTAGCTTCATTTCTAAACATTTGATCTTTATAGGGTTTGCCAGTTTGTAATAAGCTAACCATACCAGAACTCTTGTAAATAGAATCTAAAACGTTAGATTTAATGTCTATGTTTATGGTATCTAATATTGTTGGTTTTCCTTTTATGATGTTATAGGTAACTACTGCTTTTTTAGTAGCAGAATCTTTTTTAATAGTAGAGTTTACAGAAGATTCAAAGTAACCTTGCGTTTTATAGTAGGCAGCCAAATTGTTTTCAGTTCTTTTTACCTTAGCATCGCTCACAATTTCTGGTGTATCATAATTTAAAAACCATTGATTCAGCTTTATAAAAGAATTGGCATAAGCGATACTCTGTTTTTCAGAAAATATTGTTTTAACAAAATTATAGGAATTCGGATTTTCTTTAGCCCACTCAAATGAGGTTTTTGGTTTGTTATGATTACCAAGGTTATGAAAATACAACCCTAAAGGAAGCCCTAGAAAACGTGGATTTGGTTTTTGAAGGATGTATTTTTGAAGTTGAGGTGCATTTGTTTTTGCACTATCTATTACAATTATATTTTTTGTAAGCAAATGCTGCCCATCAATTACATGTTCTGTAGCATTACATGAAATTAAAAAGAGAATTATTAAAAAATATAAAGAAAGTTTTTTCATTATTTTAGCACTCCAAAGAAAATCAAAAATAGTATTTTTCAATGGTTTATTTTTATTTAGAAGTAATAAATGGGTATCTCAAAAAATCAATTTAAAATTATAACTCGCTTATCTCAAAAAAAGTATAGAGAAAAGGAAGGTTTATTTATTGCAGAAGGTGTTAAAGTTGTAGAAGAATTGTTAAACTCTAGCTTAGAGCCTTATGCTATTTTTGCTACAGATAGCTCTAATTTATCTATTTCTAATGATAAAATAACACCTATTTCTGAGGTAGAGTTACAAAAAATTAGCAATTTAAAATCGCCAAACAAAGTGTTAGGGTTGTTTAAAATTCCTGATGAAAAACCACTCCAAAATTCGGGTTTAATAGTTGCTTTAGATGCCATAAACGATCCTGGAAATTTAGGTACTATCATTCGTTTGTGTGATTGGTTTGGTGTAACCCAACTTATTTGTGGAAAAGGCACTGTAGATTGTTACAACCCAAAAGTTGTGCAAGCGAGTATGGGTTCTTTAACTCGCGTGTCAATAAAAAATGTAGATTTAGCAGCTTATATAGAAGAAACCAATCAACCTACTTTTATTGCTGACATGGATGGAGCTAATGTATACAAAGCTACTTTGCCAAAGGAAGCTATTTTAGTGATGGGTAATGAAGCAAATGGCGTTTCTGATGGCATTAGAAAATTAGTAGATGAAAAAATTTCGATTCCAAGATTTGGAGAAATTCAAGAAACAGAAAGTTTAAATGTTGCTACAGCCACTGCTATTCTGTTGAGTGAATTTAAAAGGAGTTGACAGTAATGTTTTAGAACTATAAAAATTACCAAACTTTAATTGCAAACGCACAATATTTCCTTCAAAATATTTTGGAATAAAGTTTGTACATTAAAAACTATCTTTGTTGTACCAAAAAATAGGATTATGGATATAGAAACCACAAAATTAGAACTAATGCATCTTTTGCTTCAAACTCAGAAAGAAAGCATATTAAAAAAAATCAAATTAGTTTTTGAGGAAGAGCAAGTTGATTGGTGGAAAGAAATGTCTAAAAAGGAACAAGAAGAAATCAAAACTGGTTTAGCTCAAGCTGATAATGGAGATTTTAAAGCTAATGAAACAGTAATGGATCGCTTTGAGAAATGGCATTAAAAATCGTTTGGACACCACAGGCTGTAGATGGTTTAGATAAGGTATTGGGTTATTTAGAAAAAGAATGGACAATAGTCGAAATTCTAAATTTACAACAAAATATAACTAACTTTTTAAATCGAATAAGTAAATATCCTAAGATATATCCTCAAACAGCAAAGTTTACTAATGTTCACAGAGGTTTAGTTGATAAAAATAATTATATCATCTACAGAATTCAACCGAAAAAGAAAATAATAGAAATTATTAACTTCAGAGGAACGAAACAAAATCCTATCAAATAAAAGTACCTCAAGCAAACATATAAATTGTTGTAATCTGTGAAATTAGTATCTTACTTTTCTAAGAGTTTTTATAAAAAATAGGGCAATTGTTACTCAAAAGCAAAACTTAAGAAAACACCACGAGTTCCCATAAAGTTTACAGGCGCTGTCCATTGGCTATTAGGGTCATCATCGTATTTTATTTCGTTATTAAACGCAAAAATACCGCGAATTGATGGTGAGAATTTAAAGAAATACAAATA
>CAXBAC010000265.1:0-3648 GCA_963973485.1 uncultured Polaribacter sp.
GGTAAGGGGAAGAAAAAATGAATAAACTTGTATATTTATTATTAACATTTCCATTTCCCCACCAACTATTTCTTTTCTTTTTTTCGGGTAATTTTTTTAAAGCATCTTCCATAAAAGTAAAATCTAAAGTTCCTACAATAATTTTATTTTGATAAGATATAGCTTTGCCATCTTTAAGAGCTATCATAATATCTTTAGCTTCAATAGTATTTTGTGAATAACAAATTAATGAAAAAAGAAATAGTGTTAAACAAGTAATTTTTGTTTTCATAATAAAATAATTAAATGGTTTTCTATAAAGACATTAAAAAAGAAAAATTGTGACACAAAGAAAAAAAAAGAGCTAATTAATTAAAATTAGCTCTTTGTAATTGATAAATATATAGTTTCCCCCAAAACTATTTATAATATACACCCAAATTTAATGCTAGTTTTTCATTTTTTTTTGTAAAAAATCGTAAAATGTTAATTTTTTTAAGAATTATTCTTTCAAATAACTTCTTAAAAGAGGATAATCGTTTTTAAAATAAGATTTAGGTGATTGATTCATGAAAAAATGAAAATCTTTAGAAAAATGAGAACCATCATAATAATTAAACATGTATTTTAAATCTGTTAAACTAATTTGTTTGCTTTCATATTTTCGCATCAATTTCATAAATCGATATTGCTTTATGTACTTTCCAGGTGTTAGCCCAATAACTTTTTTAAATTGCAATTCTAAGTTTTTCTGACTGAAAGGAGTTAATTCGAGAATGTCTTTAACTTTTAATAAACCTTCTTTTTCTTCGATTAATTGTATTGCTTTATCTAAAAAAAATACGTTTTTATCTTCTTTGTAAGGAAAATTATCAAAATACAGATAAACCGCTTTTATAAAATTATCAATATTATCTATGTTTTCTTCAAAAATTGACTTCAGTTCTATATTAATTTTTTTGCCTAAATAACTTAATGGAATATGTTTATTCTTAAACTTAGAAATATCTTTTCCTATTAATTTATAGAGTGATGTTGGTTTTAAACCAAAACCGAAATTGTAGCTTTCTTCAAGGATAGAAACTTTATAACAACCATAAAATTGCCCTGTTACCATAAAACCATCATAATGGATTTCTTTTTGATCTTTCTGCTTTAAAATTTGCTTTACATCAGAAACCACATAGTTTATGTTTATTTGCCCTAAAGGAAGAATTAACGAGGAAAATGGTAAATCTTCTTTTTGTATCTTTAATTGATAAAAATGGTCTATTAGGGGGTGATATTTTTTCTTCTCTAAATATCTAAATTCCATTTATAAATTTTCTTAGCAAGTTAATTTTTTGCTAAGCAATATATGTAATTTACAGTTAAGTAAAAAAAATCTATAGATGAATGACGTTTTATTGAAGATAAACCTAATTTTTTTGCTCAATCCAAGTTTTAGCATTTACAAAAGCTTCTAACCAAGGAGTTACGTTATCTTTTCGGTTTTTTGGATAATTTGCCCAATTCCATTGAAAAGTAGAACGTTCTATATGAGGCATAGTTGCTAAATGACGTCCAGATTTATCACACAACATAGCAGTATTGTAATCTGATCCGTTTGGATTATTTGGATAACCTTCGTAGCCATACTTTGCAACAATATGATATTGGTCTTCAGTTTCTGGTAAATTAAACTTTCCTTCACCATGAGAAATCCAAACCCCTAATTCTGTGCCAGCTAAAGAGCTTAACATCACAGAATTATTTTCTTGAATTTTTACAGAAGTAAATGAACTTTCGTGTTTTTTAGAATCGTTGTGTATTAACTTTCCATGTACCTTATGCTCTGGGTATAAGAGATCTAGTTCCATCCATAACTGTGCTCCATTACAAATACCTACAGATAAAGTATCTTCTCTTTCAAAGAAGTTTTGTAAAGCTGTATTTGCTTTTTTATTGTATTTAAATGCACCAGCCCAACCTTTTGCAGAACCCAAAACATCTGAATTTGAGAAACCACCAACTGCTCCAATAAACTGAATATCTTCTAACGTTTCACGACCAGAAATTAAATCGGTCATGTGTACATCTTTTACATCAAAACCAGCTAAATACATGGCATTTGCCATTTCACGTTCTGAATTCGATCCTTTTTCTCTAATAATAGCCGCTTTTGGTCTTGGAGAATTAGCTTCAAACTTTGGTAAATTTCCAGTAAAGTTTTCTGGAAACTTATAAGTTAAAGGTTGTTTTTTATAATTATCAAATCTGTCTTGAGCTAAGTTATTAGCGGTTTGTTTTTGATCTAATAAGAAAGATGTTTTGTACCAAACATCTCTCATTTCTGCAACATCAAAAGAGAAATTATCTTCGTTATTTTTAATGTTTACAGTGCCTGAATTGTTTGCTGTACCAATAGTAAAAAACTCAATATTATTTTCTGATAAAATTGTTTCCACAGCAGCATCTGCTTGAAAAACAATTCCTGAATTTTCAGCAAATAAAACTTTTATAGCATCTTCTTCTTTCAAAGTTGATAAATCAAAATCTGCACCTAAATTTACATCAGCAAAACAGATTTCTAGTAAAGTGGTAATTAATCCACCTGAAGCAACATCATGACCTGCTTTAATTTTATCAGCTTTAATTAAATTCTGAATCGTATTAAAAACTGTTTTTACATAAGCTGCATTTTTTACATCAGGAGCTTCGTTTCCAATAGCATTTAAAACTTGATTAAAAGAACTTCCTCCCAATTTAAAATCATCTTGAGAAATATTGATATAGTAAATATTACCTCCATCAACTTGTAAAACAGGTTCCACAACTTTAGTAATTTCATTACAATTTGCAGCAGCAGAAATAATTACAGTTCCTGGAGAAATTACATCACCATCTGTATATTTTTGTTTCATAGATAAAGAATCTTTTCCTGTAGGAACATTGATTCCTAAATCAATAGAAAATTCTGAAATCGCTTTTACGGCTTTGTATAAACGAGCATCTTCGCCTTCGTTTTTACAAGGCCACATCCAGTTTGCAGATAATGAAATCGAGTTTAAATTATCTTTTAAAGGTGCCCAAATAATATTCGTTAAAGCTTCTGTAATAGAGTTTCTACTCCCAGCTTCTGGATGAATTAAACCAGAAATAGGAGAGTGGCCAATTGAAGTAGCAACACCTTCTTTTCCATTATAATCTAGAGCCATAACTCCAACATTATTTAACGGAATTTGTAAGGGACCAACACATTGTTGCTTGGCAACTTTACCACCTACACATCTATCTACTTTATTGGTTAACCAATCTTTACAAGCTACAGCTTCTAACTGTAATACTTGCTCTAAATAGATTTGTAAATTTTTAGTTTTGTAACGTGGATTTTTATATTTCCTGATGACAGTTTTATCTGTCATAATTGTTTTTGGTGATGAACCAAACATATCTTTTAAAGCTAAATCCATTGGTTTTTCACCAGTAGTTTTAGATTCAAAAGTAAATCTATCATTTCCTGTAACATCACCAACAGTATACATTGGAGAACGTTCACGTTCTGCAATTTTTTGTAAGGTTTCTGTATGTTTTTCAGCAATAACCAATCCCATTCTTTCTTGAGATTCATTACCAATAATTTCTTTAACTGATAAAGTTGGGTCACCAACAGGTAATTTATCTAAATCG
>CAXBAC010000266.1:0-3642 GCA_963973485.1 uncultured Polaribacter sp.
GTGTTACCAAAAACTTCTTTTATGGCTACTTTATATAATATGTCTTGTAATTTTTTCAGTTTATGATAATTTTAAAATGATTGTTTTTCCTTTCACCAATGTTTCTCCTTTTTTTAGAGATTGATAATCAACTTTACCAATACCAGAAATTTGAACTTTTAAGCCCATATTTTCTAATAATGAAACTGCATCCATTCCATCCATACCTTTTACATTTGGTATTTGCGAATGCTCTTTATTGATGATTTTCTGATAATTATTATAAGCTTTATCAATGGTTGCAAACTCTACTTTATCATTTACAGATTGATTATCTATTGGTGTTGTTGTATAAATTTTTTGCGCTATTTCTTTAAAAACTGGTGCAGCAACTGTTGCTCCATAATAACCTTTCTTTTTATCAGGATCATGAATCACAACAATGCAAGAATACTTTGGTTGCTCTGCTGGAAAAAAACCTGCAAAAGATGCTACATATCTTTTTGTAGAATAAAAACCTCCTTGCCAGTCACCATTTTTGTCTTTTGTTCTTGGTATAAACTTTTTAGCGGTTCCTGTTTTTCCTGCCATAGAAAAATTTGAAGAGTAAATATTTTCCGCAGTTCCTTTAACCACGACATTCTCTAATACTTTTCTGATTTTTTTAATTGTTTCTTCAGAAGCTATTTTAGGGTTTACCACTTTTGTTTCAAATATCTGTTCTGCTTTATCTTCTCTTCTTAATTCTTTTACAAATTGTGGTTTAACCATAACTCCATTATTAGCTACAGCATTATAGAACATTAAAGTTTGCATTGGCGTTACAGAAACTCCATAACCCCAAGACATCCATTCTAAAGAAATTTTATTCCATCTTTTATCATCAGGTTTTGGTACATATGGTTTTCCTTCTCCTTTTATCTGAAACCCTATTGGCTTTGTAAAACCATAAGACGCTAATTTATCAATAAATTTCTGCGGATTTTCATCATAATGTTCTTTTATCAACTTTACAATACCCACATTTGAAGAAACCTCAAAAACTCGAGCTGCTGAAATTTTTCCATAACCTCCTCTGTGAGAATCTTCAATTTTTCTATTATGAATAAATATTTTACCTTTTTCAGTATCAACTACTGTAGAAGTGTCTATTTTTTTATCATCTAAAGCAGCCATTAAACTTGCCAACTTAAAGGTAGAGCCAGGTTCATGACTTTCCCAAACTGCATAATTTCTTTTTTCGTAATATTTTCCTTTAGAAGTTCTACCTAAATTAGAAATTGCTTTAATTTCTCCTGTTGCAGTTTCCATAACTACAGCACAACCATGGTCTGCTTCAAAATATTCTAACTGCTTTAAAAGTGCATGATGTGTGATGTCTTGAATGTTTACATCTATGGTTGTAATAACATCATGACCATCAATTGGCTCTTTTTCATTAACATCAGAAATAGGTTTCCATTGATTTTTTGCAATTTTTTGTTTCCAGCGTAAACCATTTTCTCCTTGCATAAAATCTGCAAAAGCACCTTCTATACCTGCTTCACCTCTAAAATCATCGTAACCAATGGTACGTTCTGCAATTTTTCCAATAGGATGTGCACGAACCGTTTTATGTTCTGCAATAAAACCCTAATTTAAAGATTGGAAATTGCTTCATTTTTAGGTAATCATTATAACCAATATTTCTAGCAAGTAATAAATATCTATTTTTTCTTTTACGGGCATTTCTTAACTTATTCTCATAATATCTCTGAGAATTTCCTAACATTTTCGACAATTCTCTTGATAAACCTGCAACATTCTTTTCGAACACATTTGCATCTACAGCTACTACATCTATTCTAATAGTATATTTAGACATAGATGTAGCTAACAAATTACCATCTGCAGCATAGACGTTTCCTTTATTTGCATAAACAGTATCTTGCCTAATAGTTAATTCTGTAGATAGTTTTTTATACTTTTCGCCTTGAAAATATTGGATATTTACAACTCTAAACACAATTGCAACCAAAAAAAGCGTCATAAAAGAAGCTACTAAGTAGAATTTGGTAAGTATGCTTTTTTTGTGAGTTGCCAATGTTTTAATCTTTATAGGTTACTTTTATTTTTTTTGGTGGTGTTTCTGAAGGTTTTAAACCTCTCTTTTTTGCTTTTTCTCGAATACTAGACTCCATTTTCATTCGCATTAAAATGGTTCCTGTGTCTACATATTCCGCTCTTAACTCTCTTTTCTTTTTATTCAGTTGTGCAATTTCTATTACTTTTTTATCTGCATTGTGGGCACTTGTTATCATTACCAACAATAGCACAACAACAAAAATGATTATTCGCCAATTTTTAAAAGCAGATTCATCTGTAAGGAAACTACCTCTTAAAAAATCGTATATGTTTCTTTTTACTTTAGACATTTCACTTTAATGTTGCCAATCTTAATTTCGCACTTCTAGCTCTATTATTTGATTTAACCTCTTCTTTTGGAGGAACGATTAATTTTCCTACTTTTTTTAAAGGCTCATTAGAATGCCCAAAAACATCTTTCTCTGGTTCACCCTCAAACAAACCTGTTCTTATAAAACGTTTCACTAATCTATCTTCTAAAGAGTGATATGATATAACACTTAACCTGCCTTCTTCTTTTAATAAATTTGGAATTTGCTCCAAAAACTCTTTTAAAACCGCCAATTCTTCATTTACTTCAATTCGGATTGCTTGAAAAATTTGAGCTAATATTTTATGCTCTTTTGCTTTTGGCAAAAAAGCTTTTAAAACCTCTTTCAACTGAAAACTTGTTTCAATAGGTTCATTTTTTCGTTCATGAACTATTGTTCTAGCTAATTTTCTTGAGTTTCTTAACTCACCATACTGAAATAAAATTTCTGCCAACTTTTCTTCAGAATAATTATTGATGATTTCTTTTGCAGATACTTTAGACTTCTGATTCATCCTCATATCCAAATCACCATCAAAACGAATTGAGAACCCTCTTTCAGCTTCATCAAATTGATGAGAAGAAACTCCTAAATCTGCTAAAACACCATCTACTTTTCGAACTCCATGAAACCTTAAAAATCTTGAGATGTATCTAAAATTTTCTGGAATCAACACAAAGCGTTTATCATCAATGGTATTTTTTAAAGCATCAGGATCTTGATCGAAAGCAAACAACTTTCCATCTTTGCCCAATCTTTTTAAAATCTCTTTTGAATGACCTCCACCACCAAACGTAACATCAACATAGACTCCATTTGGCTTAATAGCCAAACCATCTACACTTTCATTCAATAAAACTGCGTTACGATAACTCATCTATATCTGTATTACCCATTACTTCTTCTGCCAAATCTGAAAAATTTTCTGCAGCGTCATCTATGGCTTTTTCATACTTGTCTTTATCCCATATCTCAATAATGTTTACAGAAGAAGACATTACTACTTGCTTTTTAATACCTGCAAATGCTGCTAAATCTTTAGGAATTAAAATTCTACCACTTGCATCTAATTCAACCAACTTTACACCTGCAGTAAATCTTCTTATAAAATCATTATTCTTTTTCTTGAACTTGTTTAGCTTATTTACTTCTACCATAGTTGCATTCCATTCTTTTAATGGATACAACTCTAAACACGACTCAAATACAGATTTTTTAAGCACAAAAC
>CAXBAC010000267.1:0-3636 GCA_963973485.1 uncultured Polaribacter sp.
AGACATCATAGAACCAAACACTCCACCATTTGTAATGGTAAAGGTTCCACCTGTCATTTCATCAATAGTAATTTGCCCATCTCTAGCTCTTAAAGCCAAACGTTTTACTTCGCTTTCTACACCTCTAAAAGATAAGTTTTCTGCATTTCTAATTACAGGTACCATTAAGCCTTTAGGACCAGAAACTGCAATAGAAATATCTTGAAAATCGTGTTTTATTTGATAATCTCCATCTATCATAGAGTTTACATCTGGATACATCTTTAAAGCTCTAACAACAGCCAATGTAAAGAAAGACATGAATCCTAAACCTACACCATGTTTTGCTTTAAAGTCTTCTTTATACTGCGCTCTTAAATCAAAAATTGGTTGCATGTTTACTTCGTTAAACGTAGTTAACATTGCTGTTTCGCTTTTTACAGCTACCAAACGCTCTGCTACTTTTCTACGTAACATAGACATTTTTTTACGCTCTGTTCCACGAGTACCATTTGCAGGTTGCGTTCCCATAGATGGTACTGCTTTTACAGCATCATCTTTAGTAATTCTGCCATCTTTACCTGTACCTTTTACAGAAGAAGCCTCTATACCTTTTTCTGCTAACACTTTTTTAGCTGCAGGTGATGCTGTACCAGATGCATAGGTTTCTTTTTTCTCTTGACTAGGAGCATCTGCGTTTTCTTTTGTTGGCGCTTCTTTAGTAGGAGCTTTATCTTCTTTTTTAGAAGAATCATCACCTTCTGGTTTTGCTGCACTAGTATCAATTAAACAAACCACTTCACCAACAGCAACTGCATCTCCTTCTTCTGCTTTTAAAGTAATAATTCCACTCTCTTCTGCAGGCAATTCTAAGGTTGCTTTGTCTGAATCTACTTCTGCAATTGGTTGATCTTTTTCAACATAGTCTCCATCTTCAACAAGCCAAGTTGCAATTTCTACTTCTGTTATTGATTCTCCTGGAGAAGGAACTTTCATTTCTAAAACACTCATGGTTTCTTTTTTATATTTATTCTAAATCTCTTATTAACTATTAAAAACGCTGTCTATTACAGCTTTATGTCTTTTCTTAAAACGTGTACTAGAACCTGCTGCTGGAACTGCATAATATTTACGCGAACGAACTGATAAATTCTTTAATTCAAAACGTTGCAACATGTAACTCCAAGCTCCCATATTTCTAGGTTCTTCTTGCGCCCAAATGTATTCTTCTATATTTGGATACCTGTCTATAATTTTTTGAATTTTTTCTTTATGTAATGGGAATAACTGCTCTATTCTAACCAAAGCAATATCTTCTCTTTCTAATTTTTCTCTTTCTTCTAAAAGATCATAATAGAATTTACCCATACAGAATACCAACTTCTTCACGTTTTTTGGTTCTAATGTATCATCTATTACTTCTTGGAATTCACCATTTGCTAAATCTTGAATTGTATTGACTGCTTTTACATGTCTTAACAAACTCTTTGGAGTAAATACAATTAATGGCTTTCTATAATCGCGTTTCATTTGACGACGCAATAAATGGAAAAAGTTTGCAGGAGTTGTACAATTGGCAACTGTCATATTATCTTCTGCACATAATTGTAAATAACGTTCCATTCTTGCAGATGAATGCTCAGAACCTTGACCTTCATAACCATGAGGTAATAAAACCACGATACCATTTTGAACTTTCCATTTATCTTCTGCAGCAGAAATATATTGGTCGAACATAATTTGTGCTCCGTTTGAAAAATCTCCAAACTGTGCTTCCCAAATTGTTAATGTATTTGGGTTAGCCATTGCATAACCATAATCGAAACCTAACACTCCATATTCAGACAATAACGAGTTATAAATCGTCATTTGTCCTTTACTCTTTGGGTTGTTGTTAAGTAAGTTTATTCGCTCTTCTGTTTTTTCATCACGTAAAATTGCATGTCTATGAGAAAACGTTCCTCTTTCTACATCTTGCCCAGAAATACGCACATTAAATCCTTCTTCCATCAATGAACCGTAAGCTAAATTTTCAGCCATACCCCAATCTAATTGATTGGTTTCAAAAACCATTTTAGCTCTACCTTGTAAAATACGCTCTGCTTTTCTAACAAAATTAGCTCCATCAGGAACTGTAGAAACAATTTTTGCAATGTTTTTTAAACCTTCTTCAGAGTAAGTAGTATCTAACGTTTTTAGCATTGCTTCTTGGTCTTGACGATCAAATCCTTCCCAAGTAGATTGCATGAATTCTTTAACTTTAGAGTTTTTGTCTTTTTTAGAATTGTCAAACTCTCTTTCTAACATGTTCTTAAATTCATCTGTAATTTCTTTTACATATGATGAGTCTATTGAACCTTCTTGTAACAATTTGTCTGCATAAATCTCTTTTGGATTTTTATGCTTTGATATAGCTTTATATAATTTTGGTTGTGTAAAACGAGGTTCATCACCTTCATTATGGCCATACTTACGATACCCTAATAAATCAATAAAAATATCCGTTTGAAACTTCATTCTAAACTCCAATGCCATTTCCATTGCATGACAAACAGCTTCTGTATCATCTGCATTTACGTGTAAAACAGGAGATAACGTTACTTTTGCAACATCTGTACAATAGGTACTTGAACGTGCATCTAAATAATTTGTAGTAAAACCAATTTGATTATTTACAACAATATGAATTGTACCACCTGTTTTATATCCATTTAATTTTGCCATTTGAACCACTTCATAAGCTATTCCTTGGCCAGCTATTGCAGCATCTCCATGAATTACAATGGGTAATATTTTGCTAGAATCTCCTTCATATTTTCTATCGATTTTAGCTCTTGTGATTCCTTCTGCAACTGCTGCTACAGTTTCTAGATGTGATGGATTTGGCACCAAATTCATTTTGATTTCATTACCATCTCTAAAAGTTTTACTTAATGTTAAACCCAAGTGATATTTAACATCACCATCTATATCTTCGTCTTCGAAATCTTTCCCTTCAAATTCACTAAACAAATCTCTAACTGGTTTTTTAAAAATGTTTACTAAAGTATTTAAACGCCCTCTATGAGCCATACCTAATACACATTCTTTAACTCCATATTTTTCTGAAGCATCTCTTAGCATAACACTAATTCCAGGAATTAATGTTTCACCTCCCTCTAAAGAAAAACGTTTTTGACCAACGTATTTCTTTTGTAAAAAGCTTTCGAAAGTTACTGCTTGATTTAATTTTGAAAGGATATATTTCTTTGAATCTATGCCGTAATTTGGATGGTTATCATTTTCATTCAAACGATTTTGCCACCATTTTAATTTTTCAGGATTACGCATATACATGTACTCAACCCCTATAGAATCACAATAAATACTTTTTAAGTGTTCTATAATTTTTGCCAGTTTAACTCTACCAATACCCAAAACATCACCTGCAGAAAATTCTTTTTCTAAGTCTTCTTGTGTTAAACCGAAGTTCTCAATATCTAAGGTTGGTTCATATTGTCTTCTTTCTCTAACTGGGTTAGTTGCTGTAAACAAATGTCCTCGAGTTCTATATCCGTTTATTAAATCTACCACTAAAAATTCTTTGCGAACATCTTGTGGAATTTCGAATGATTTTTCCTCGTCTTTTAGAGAATAGTTTTCATTTGCTAAATCATA
>CAXBAC010000268.1:0-3634 GCA_963973485.1 uncultured Polaribacter sp.
TTTGGAATCTCTCTTAACTCAATTCCTGTAAATTTTTCAGGATTTTGAGCATTTGTTTTTTTACTCATTTTCTATAGTATTTAAAAATTCTTGATTGGAATAGATCGTCATTTTATCTGTTCTTGTAAAGCCTATTAAACAAATGCCAAACTCTTTTGCAAAATCTACAGCTAGAGATGAGCAAGCAGAAACAGCAACAATTATAGGTATTTTTGCTATAAAAGCCTTGGTTACAATTTCGTAAGAAACTCTACCACTTACTAACATATAAACTGCATTTTTTAAATTTTGTTTCTCTAAAAGATTACCAATAACTTTATCAACAGCATTATGTCTACCAATATCTTCTTTTAGACTTAGTATTTCTTGATTTTTATTAAAGATAGCTGCTGCATGACTTCCTCCAGAAAGTTTATATGTGTTTTGAAGTGAGTTCATTACATCATACATTTTATGAAGATTACTAGCAGAAACTTGAACTTTTTCTGAAAATTTAGTTCCGTTTACTTGAAGGTCTTTAAGTTCTTTTTTACCACAAATACCACAAGAAGACACAGAAAGTAGTGTACGCTTATTTAAGTATCCTTTTCCTAAATACTCTCTTGGGATTTCAACGTTTATTATAGAAGGTATTTCGTTTTCTGTTTTAAGAATCTTAAAAGTGATTGATATGGATTTTTTATATATGTCTTCAGCAAATAACAAACCCCTTATAAGTTCATAATCGTCATTAGGAGTTCTCATAACAACTGTATAAGGTTCATTATTAATATTAATTTGAAGAGGCGCCTCTATCACTAAAAAATCATCAACTTTTAAAAGCTTTTTTGATGCTATTTTTAAACCTTGATAGTTAGCTGTTTGCATAAATTTTAAATATGAGTCTTATTATACAAACTTAAGGAAAAAGTAGTAGTATAAAAAAAGTCTCGATATTGAAATCGAGACTTGGGCTTTAGTGTCTTATACCCCTAAAAATAAAACACATAAAGTGATTACAAATATAAATAAATATTTGAATAAAAAGAAAAAAAATAAGATTTGTTAGCAAATTAATAATTAAACTTTACGTTTTCTTACATATTAGCACAGTTAGCTCATTTTTTATGTTTTTAGTGAAAAAAACATAAATAGAACCACCCTCTTTAATTTTAGTTTCTTTTCTAAGTTGAGCAACGTTTTTAGGAAAATTTCTCGTTGTAAAATTTGCTTTCTTTGAAGGTATTAATTTCTTTATTTGTTTTTTATCATAAGGTAATATTGCTTCTACCTTAAATTTTCTTCCTGGAAAATTGATAAGAGTATCTGAAGTATAAAGATGAGAGTGTTGATGAAGTTTTAAAACGTTTAATTTATTTGTAACTTGATGAAAGCCACCAGACTTTAATATAGCTGCATTAGGTTCATATAAATAGGAGAGAGGTTCAGAGTAATTAGAAATAACTTCTTCTTTTAAAAGAAAATTAAATTTTTCAGTTATTGATTTCTTGAAGTTAATGGTTTTAATTAAAATATTACTTTCAAAATCTTTTTCTAGTAAAAAAAGTAATTCTTTAACCTCATTATTAACAGCAACTATATGAACTTCTTTAACGTTTTGTAAATCGTTAATTGTGTTTGAAATATCTAAAATAGGAGATACTTTTACCAGAATATATTTTGCTCTAGAAAAGTAGAAATTTATTTTAGGAGGAATATAAGGCAGGCAATCTTTAAGTAAAAAAACTTTTCCTTTGATATCATTTCTTCTAGATGGGTCTATATAAATACAATCAAAAGTTTGTTTGGTGCTTTTTAAATAATCAAACCCATTGCCTGTAAAAGTATCAATATTATTAACTTTTAATTTTTGATAATTATGTGAAACAATTTTAGATAAATCTTCATTTATTTCGCAATGAATTACCTGTTTAATTTTTTTAGAAAAATAGTAACAATCTACACCAAAACCACCAGTAATATCAATAATTGAATCTCTCTTAATGATTTCTGATTTGTATTTTGCAGTAACTTCAGAAGAAGTTTGTTCTATATTTATTTTAGGTGGATAATATATTTTTTCTGTAGCAAACCAACTGGGTAATTTCTTTTCACACTTGTCTTTACTTACAACTTGATGTGCTAAATCTTGAATTAAAACACTGTCAAAAGGGCTGCCTTTTAAAATAAGTTTGGTAATGTCTACCTTAAGATTATCTGCAATAAATTGCTGAACATCATTATTTAAAATATCAAAATTCAAAAGAAATTAAATGTTTTTGGTTAACGATTTTACGATCTTATTTTCTGATAAAAACTCTTTTAAAATAACTTTAAGAGCTGTGTAAGTAGGTACAGCTGTAATCATACCAATTACTCCAAACAATAAACCACCCATAAGTATAACTAAAAATATTTCTAATGGATGTGATTTTGTAGTTTTAGAAAAAATTACTGGCTGACTCACAAAGTTATCTAATACTTGTGCTAAACTATAAAAGAATAAAATCCATAAAGATGTTGGTAAAATATAGGTTTGAAAATCTTGACCAATATTACTAGTCATAGATAATGTAAACATTAAAATACCTCCAATAATTGGACCAACATAAGGAATTAAGTTAAGTAAAGCGCATAAAAACGCAATAACTACAGCATTAGAAATACCAAAAAACAATAGTATAATTGTGTAGATAATAAATAGTATAGTGATTTGAAAAATTAATCCTATAAAATACCTAGAGAGTAAATTATTTATTACTTCTAAAGAGTTCGAAACCCTATTCTCACTCTTATTTGATATTAAAGTTAAAAGTCCTTTTTTAAACAACCTACTATCTTTCATAAAGAAAAATGATATGAATAAAACAGAAAATAAACCAACGCTTAAATTTCCTAATGTACCTAAAATGGTATTAAATAAATCTGGAATAGTTTTGAACTGTTTTGCAAAATCGATGTTTTGAATTTCTTGTAGTACATCTATTCCTTTAGTTGCAAAGTAAGCAGTAGTTTGGTTAAATATATCTTGAATGTTTGCTTGTAATTTATCAACTTCTAAAAGCGATAAACTTTTACCTTGCTCTATAATTAGTGGTATAAATAAAACTACAATTCCTGTTAATAAACTTAACATTAATGCCATGGTTACAACTACAGCAACTGTGTTTGGAAACTTTAATCTTCTTCTTAAAACTAAAGTTATAGGACGCCCAATTAAAGATATTATTGCAGCAATTATTATATATATAATTACTGCTTGAATTTTAAATAAAAAGTATAACAATAAACCAACACCAAGTAAAAAACCTAGGGCTCTTAAAATTCCTCTTGCTATTGTTTTTGAATTCATTAATTGTATGCTTTAACTTCGCCCATACTTAATTGTCCTCCACTTTCAAAAGTGTGGTTTGTTGGTAGTAACGTACCACTTTCTGTGGTAATCCATCCTTCCCAAGTTGCAGAGGTGCCATTCATTCTTCCATTTTTAAGGTACATTTTGTAGCTTTTTGGAACGTAAGTAGAATCTAGCAACCACACATAACTGTCTCCAGGAGTTGTACCTCCAGAAGTGTAAGTAACTCTTAGTGCTTGTTCTCCATCAACATTTTCAATAGTTCTTACAACACCATCATCGTAAAGTTTATGGGGTGCA
>CAXBAC010000269.1:0-3620 GCA_963973485.1 uncultured Polaribacter sp.
CCCCAAAACCTATCCAAATTGCAAAAATATAAAAACTACCTACAACAGCATAGTCTCTTTCTCTTGGTTCAAAAGGTTTAGGATTTGTGTAGAAAATAATTGCAAAACCTGTAAAAGCAAAGAATAAAAAGAGTGTAAAAAAGTTCTTCTTATCCCATTTAATATTAAAAAGCAAACCAATAATTCCTAATAGAAGAGGAAGGAAAAAGTAAGTATTTCTACCTTTATTCAATAAAGCTTGCCAAGGCAACATTTTTTGAGAACCTAACCTTGCTTCATCAATAAAGTCAATTCCACTTAACCAATTGCCATTAAAAATATCTAATTGTCCTTGAATATCATTTTGACGACCAACAAAATTCCACATAAAATAACGTCCATACATATAGCCAAACTGATAACTCATCATAAATTTGATGTTTTCGGCAAAAGTTGGTCTTCTTTGGCTGTTTTCAGGAATGCCTGCAATGGCTTTATACTTTTTCTCTGATGCAGGATTTACCATTCTTGGAATAAAACCTTTATGTTTATCAGAATAGTTAGGCAATACATCTTTGTAAACATTTACAATTACATATTTACCATCTTTTTTCTCATATTTTGGTTTATCATCTCTTGTTGGGTTTTTTCTGTCTCTTTCATCACTATATTTATTTGAATAATAGGTGTCGTAAAAAACATTTGCATCACCATATTGCTCACGTTCATAATAGGCTAATAACTCGCGTGCACTTGATGGGTTATTTTCGTTGATGGTTGTATTTGCATTTGCTCTAATTGGTAACATCATCCAAGAAGAAAAACCAATCATAATAAATAGAAGTGACAGAATTAGCGTGTTTGCCGTTAATTTATTTTTCTTTCTAGTATAATTTAATCCAAAATAGAAAAGTGCAACTAATATAATACCAGCAATAATACTTCCAGAATTATAAGGTAAACCAACAGAGTTAATGAAAAATAACTCTGATGCGCTAAAGAATTTTAAGGTAAAAGGAAAAATAAATTTAAAAACAAGTACCAATACCAACACAGAAAAAATGGTAGCAATAATAGATGTTTTGATGTTAACGTTTTTATACGTTTTAAAGAAATACAGCATTACAATTGCTGGTATAACTAGTAAAGAAAGTATATGAACTCCAAAAGATAAACCTACTACAAAACTTATTAAAACTAACCATTTATTACCTCTAGGTGTTCCTATTTCGCTTTCCCATTTTAAACCTAGCCAGAATAAAATTGCCATTAGAAATGATGACATTGCATATACTTCACCTTCTACAGCACTAAACCAAAAACTATCAGAAAAAGTATAGGTTAACGCACCAACAACTCCACTTCCTAAAACTGCTATTCTTTTACCTTTTGATATATTACCTGTTTTTGCAGATAATTTTAATGCTAAATTGGTAATTGTCCAAAACATAAATAAAATGGTAAAAGCACTAGCCAAAGCAGACATAAAGTTTACCATTTTTGCAATTTCAGAAACATCTGTAGTAAACATTGCAAAAAATGCTCCAAGCATTTGAAACAATGGAGCTCCTGGAGGATGCCCAACTTCTAGTTTTACAGATGTTGCTATGTACTCTCCAACATCCCAAGCACTTACTGTTGGTTCTAAAGTTAAACTATATGTAATTAAAGCAATTGCAAAAGTAACCCATCCTAAGATGATGTTCCATTTATTAAATTTTTCTGATGTCATTTTGTGCGTAATAATATGTGAGCGAATTTACTAATAAATATGAATAAAAGAAGATTCTAGAGCTTTTTCTAACACTTGTTTTCTTCATAAAACTTTGTTAAATAGAAAATTTATTAAAAAATGTTTGTGAATTTAAAACTTTGCTTTAAATTTGCACCCTCAATTAAGCAATTGGCCCATGGTGTAATTGGCAACACACCGGTTTTTGGTACCGACATTCAAGGTTCGAGTCCTTGTGGGCCAACAAAAAAATCCCTTTTAAACGTTAATGTTTGAAAGGGGTTCTTTTTTTGCGTCACTTTTTGTGCTCTTTTATTTAGATTTTCTGCAAAATAACTTTAAAGTCGAGGTTAATTGTATCAACAATTCTAATTCACAGGTAGCTTCTTTACCATCATTAAAAAACATATCATTTTTTGCGCTTTCATAATGATGATGTAAATATTCTGTGAAAGAGTTATTATTTGTTAACTTTGTGAATTACACTTTTTATTTAGATAGCAGGTTGATTAAAAAAACAACTTAGTTTTAAATAAAATAATAGTGAATTTTATTTCTTCGAATATCGTAAAGTGAGGCAATATAGCTTTAAATCAGAAGATTCACTTCAAACAAACAAGGTTCTTTTTTTGAAAAGTTTTTAGGTAAATTTATAATTATACCTAAAGCTAAACTTTTAAAAAATAACCTTTAAATAAACATCTTAAATGACAGCACAGGTTTTAGTATATGAAATAAGAAGCGAAGCATCAAAAAATGCAGAAAAACTTTTTAGTCATAATGATAAATACTTTTATTGGAACGAAGGAAAATTTAAAAACCTTTCTTTAGATGACTATGTTTTTATTATTAATAAAGCTAGTGGTTGGGTTTTATTTACAAAGCCAAATATACAAGAGATAGAAACAAATACCCAACAAGGAGATACGCTTTTTAAAGATAATATTGATGGAAATTGGAGTTCTATTGCTCGATTTGAAATCCTAGAAATCCTAAAAATACCAGAAAATTGGGAATGGCACTCATTAAAAAACAATGAAGCAAAATGTATATATGCCAATAATACAGACTTAGTTGATGAAAAAAATGCACTGCTTAGTATTAATCAGCTTAAAGCATTAAGTAACAAAGAATCTTTCAACAAAATACTTGATATATGTAAATCAAATATTGACGAGAAACTAACCGAAGTTGATTCTAGTAATTTAACTTCTACTTCTTTGAACACTAAAGATCATTTAGAGCATGTAGAAAACTACATAGCACAAAAGGGATTCAATTTTAACAAAAGTGAAATCATTAATTTCTACTTATCACTAAAAACCAAACCTTTTGTAATTTTAGCAGGTATATCTGGTACTGGTAAAACACAGCTTCCAAGACTTTTTGCAGAAGCAATTGGTATGAGCAAAGAGCAAGTAATTCAAATTCCTGTAAGACCAGATTGGACAGACGCTTCAGATTTAATTGGGTATACTTCATTAAAAGGAGATTTTATATCTAAACCTCTTACAGAAGCTATCATAAAAGCAAAAAAGGACATAACCAAACCTCATTTTTTTATTCTTGATGAAATGAACTTAGCAAGAGTAGAACATTATTTTGCAGATATTTTAAGCATTGTAGAAACTCGTTTTAGAACAAAAACTAATGAAGTTAAAACCGATTTTTTACTTCTAAAAAATCAATTAAAAGAAGCCAGTAACGCGTATTTATATGATAACATTTATTGGCCAGAAAACTTATACTTGATTGGAACAGTAAATATGGATGAAACCACGTATCCTTTTTCAAGAAAAGTTTTAGATAGAGCCAATTCTATTGAAATGAATACAGTACTACTCATAGGGCCTGGTGCCACTGATGCTTTCCAGACCATTGTGGGAGCACGTCGAAAAATGTGCAGAGC
>CAXBAC010000270.1:0-3605 GCA_963973485.1 uncultured Polaribacter sp.
TAGGTTGATGGTAAAACAGCCCAATTACTTTCGTTATTGTAATTGGGTGCTTTTGGAGTATTTGTTTTTGAAAATTGATGTACCTCAACAGTAGATTTACAACTTTGAAATACAAAAAAAACAAAAAGAATATAAAACGATTTACGAATCATTAAAACGTCATTGTAAGCCCTAAACTTGTTCCTTTAATATTTAAATTAAATGAGGGTTTAAATTGATAATTAGACGTGTAATGTGCTGCGTTGTATAAATCAACCGCTTTTTTTGTTTTTCTGTTAAACCCTTTAACTATTGGTATTGTTGCTACAATTAAAGCTGCTCCTGCACCAGCCAAAGCCCATTCAGGATCACCACCTCCAATTGCTGTTCCTAAAGGAAAACCTACTAAGGCACCACCTGCAGTTCCTAAAATCATTGCCCAAGTTTGGTTAGATTTTGCAGATTGTACTAATGCATAAGCCTCTTTATTTTCTTTCATAATATCTTGCATTTGGTTCAATGTTAACGTTTTATCATTTTGTGTAAATTGATACCCTCCAAAAACTTTTTTTATTTCTATTTTTTGAGCATTGAATTGTAAAGCAGTTAATAGTACAAAGACAATAATTGTAATTGATTTTTTCATGTTTTGTTGATTTATATTAAATAGTTGATTTATGTTAAATAGTTGATTTATAAAGTTGCATTAGATTTTCTGCCTCTTTTTTTGCACTCCAATTTTTTAAAATTGTAGCTCTGGCCTGTTTGCCTAATTCTGGAAAATCATTAGTTATTAATTTGGATAAAATGGTTTCTAGTTGTTCTGAATTTCCTGCCTCAAATAAATATCCATTTTTATGATTGGTTATTAGTTCTGAATGCACACCCACGTTTTCTGTAGCTACTATTGTACATGCACAACTCATGGCTTCTGCAGTAACTAAAGAAAACCCTTCTGAAAAACTTGGTGCAACTGCAATTTTTGCAGCTTGATAATAAGAAATTATAGCCCTAGTTTCTGGCTTGAAATATACTTGCTTTTCAATTTTATATTTTTTTGCAAGTGCTTTTAATTCATCTAAGAACTCAGGTTTATCAACTTTCCCAACAATTACTAAAGCCCAATCTTTATGGTTTTTCAATATTTTTGCAGCTTCTAAAAGTGTTTTTTGTCCCTTTGCTTTACGAGCTCTACCTGCATTTAAAATGATATTTTCTTGAGTAACTCCTGTTATTTTTTGAGTTGCATCTTGTGTAAATTCATCAACCTTTACTCCATGACCAATCATAGTATTTTTAATGCCTAAATTAGCGCTCATGCTTTTAATTAGCGTAACTACTTTATCTGCTTTCTTTAGTAAAAAAAGTGTTAATACAGATGGTTTTGATTCTGCATGTCTTGTAGCTACTAATAAAAATTTTGCTCCCAAAAATCGATACCAAAGCATTTTCATAATTTCATTGTTTCTATGACAATGCACTACAGTTTTTGTATCAGAAAATAAAAAAGCTTTTAATTTTTTTGTGGTGATGTGATTTCCATCAATAGAAGTACCATAAACGTAAGTCTCAAAATGATCTTCAAAAAAAGGCAATACATTTTCTACGCTTCTGGTTACTCCAGTTTTGCGTTTGTGAAAATGTGTATGAATTAAAACAGGTTTCAAATATGAGAAAAAATAAAGGTTTTATTTAAGCAAATTTACGTGTTATAATTTCCATAAAACGATTTTCTAACTCTTCGTTTTCAGACCAATTATAATCTGGCTTAACCATAGTATTTATAAAGTTTTTGGCATCGTTCTCGCTTTTAAACGTATTTAATTGCGACACGACTCTATTGTAATCTTCTTGTTCGTTATTAAAAAGATGTTTTACAAAGGCAATTCTATCATTTAAACCAATTTGAAGATTGCCTGCAAATTTATCGTTTAACGATTTTGGTTGAGCATTTTCAAATAAATCAGCCATAACATCTACAGAAACAATATCTTGTAATTCTTCTTCTAAAGACATTGTTTTGCGTTCTTCTACTTTAATCACATCATTTGTAACCTCATCTTCTGGAGTTACTTTTGCAAACATTATTTCTTCTAATTCATCAAAAGGTTGTTCTATTTTTTTCGTCTCTTTTTTTACTGATTGAGTTACTTCAACTTCTTTTTGCTCTTCTTTTTTTGGAGACTCTTTAATTTCATCAGCTAAATTAAAAACAACTTTTTCAGTGGTTGAAATTTCTTCTGTAGCGTTTACAACCTCTTCTTTTTCGGCATATTTTACTTCAATAGCTTCTTGAATTTTATCAATAATTTCTGTTTTATCTTCTTTTAAATTTGGGGTTGTATTGATGTATTCATCCACAAAAGCAAGAATGGCTAATTTTTCATAAACCGCTTTAGAAATGTTCTTAAGAGCAACAACATCATCCTTATTTTTCATTTTTAAAATACTATGAGCTAGGCTAATTAAATCGCTCTCTAATTTTTTGTGCATAAGTTGTGTGTTGAAATTAAATTATACTATGATTTATTTATAAATTTGTAAACGTTTGTTACAAAACAAAAGTATAAAAATATAACGCTTAAAATTACAAAATGTTTCTTGAAAATACTGTAAATCATACAGAACAATTTGGTTGGATTGAGGTAATTTGCGGCTCTATGTTTTCTGGTAAAACAGAAGAATTGATTAGGCGTTTAAAAAGAGCGCAATTTGCAAAACAACGTGTAGAAATTTTTAAACCTGCCATAGATACTAGGTATGATGATGAGGAAGTGGTTTCTCATAACGACTCTAGAATTCGCTCTACACCTGTACCAGTTTCATCAAACATTCGTTTATTGGCAAGTGATGTTGATGTGGTTGGTATTGATGAAGCTCAGTTTTTTGATGATGAAATTGTGGCTGTTTGTAATGATTTAGCTAACAGAGGAATTCGTGTTATTGTAGCTGGTTTAGATATGGATTTTAAAGGAAATCCTTTTGGGCCAATGCCAGCATTAATGGCAACTGCAGAGTATGTTACTAAAGTGCATGCAGTTTGTACACATACAGGTAATTTGGCTCATTATAGTTTTAGAAAAGCACAAAATGACAAATTGGTAATGTTAGGTGAAACCCAGGAATATGAGCCTTTAAGTAGAGCTGCATATTACAAAGCCATAAAAAACAAACAAGCGCAAAGTCTTTTAGAAAAAAAAGAAGTTTTAACTGAGGATGAACATCAAAATGATGCTCAAAAATTAAAAAATACAGACGCTAATTCAGCCTAATAAATGAGCAACCACGTAACTGTTTTAGAGATTGATGCACAAGCTTTAGAACATAATTTAAACTACTTTAAGCAAAAATTAAATCCTGAAACAAAAATTTTAGCGGTTGTAAAAGCTTTTGGATATGGAAGTGATGGTGTTTTGGTTGCCGATTTTCTAAAGGATAAAGTAGCTTATTTTGCAGTTGCTTACGCTCATGAAGGAATTGCTTTACGAGAAGCAGATATAAAAACACCTATTTTAGTTTTACATCCACAAATTGCTACACTTAAAGATATTATTGATTATAGGTTAGAACCTAATTTGTACAATTTTAAAATATTTCATGCTTTTTTAAAGTTGGCAGATGAAACT
>CAXBAC010000271.1:0-3577 GCA_963973485.1 uncultured Polaribacter sp.
GGCTTGTTGTTGAGTTATGTGCAGCTCTTTATTAAGTCTAAATTCAGTAGAATTTTTATGATGTGTAAAACGTAAAAAAAATAAGTTTTTAATATTAAAAAACTTAGGTAAAATATTAGTTAATCGTTGGTAAAAAGTTTCTTGAGAGCAATTAAAATGTTTTATAATTTGATGTAATTTTAATGGTTTCCATTCTTCTAGCTCAAAGAAATTAGTTAGTTTTTCTGTGAGGTTTTTTCTGGGTATAATTAGAGCTCCTGCAAAATAAGAAGCAATAAAATTATTTAAAACTTGATTAAAATTTTCGAAATTTATCCAAGGAAAAGTATACAAACGTTCTTCTATTTTTAAAAAATTATAGGCAATTTCTTTGGCGTAAATAAATGTTTTTTGTGCTTCAGAAATTTGTGAATCTATAAATAAAATTTTCTTTGTAGGTATGTAAATACTTCTTAATCCTTCTAAGTTTTTATGTTTTTTGAGTTCAGAAGTGTTTATTTCATAATTAAATTCATCTATTAAAATTTCTTCCAAATCATTAGATTTTACTCTTTTAGATAAGTCAATATGGTATGCTTTGGCAAAATTTTCTACATCGTTTTCAATGTCTTCAAAATAATTGTTATGTGCTTCTTGATAAGAACGTAAAGAAGCTAAAAAAAAGCTTTCTCTTGTTAAATTATAATTTTGAGCAATTTTTATAATAGTACTTATAAATGCATTTACTTTGGCTGGTGCATTTGCAATAATATCTATTAAATTATTCTCCTTAATGCCAAATAATTCTAAAGGTATTTCTTTTAAGATTTTTGATTGTAAAATTTCTCCAATTGGAGCAAGATTTTTATCTAATTTCAAAGAAACCAAATGATCATAAGGAACTTCTAAACTTTCTGAAAGTAAAAGTATTTTATCTGTTTTTGGGTATTTTTTTCCTTTTTCAATTTCATTTAAATATGATTTTGAAAGTCCAGATAATTTAGCCAAACCAAAAAGAGATAAGTTTCTTTCAGTTCGAATTTGTTTGACTTTTAAACCAAAAATCAAGCGAATGTATTCATCTTCTATTGTCATAAAATCAAAGATAAGTATAATTAGCGAATATTGTAAAATAAAATTATTTATAAAATTAGCGAACGTTCGCTTGTGGAGTTCAAAAAAAAATTATATCATTGCATAGTACAAACAAAAAAAATAAATTATGGAAGAGCAAAGTACTTTGAAGATCATTGATTTTAAAGATTTTGATGTAGATGTTTATGAAAGTGTTTTAACTAATGAAGCACAAGTTTTCTTATTAGAACTTCACGAAAAATTTAATGAAAGAAGGCTAAAATTATTAGAAGAAAGAGAAGTAGAGCAAGCTTATTTTAATGCTGGAAATTACCCCTCTTTTCCTGAGGAAACAAAAAGCATTAGGGAATCTGAATGGGTTTGTGCGCCTTTACCAGAAGATTTATTAGATAGAAGAGTTGAAATTACTGGTCCAGTAGATCGTAAAATGGTAATTAATGCTTTAAACTCTGGTGCCAAAACTTTTATGGCAGATTTTGAAGATAGTAACTCTCCTAATATTCATAATAATTTACAAGGTCAAATTAATTTAAGAGATGCGAATTTAAAAACGATTTCTTTTTATAATTCTATAAAAGGAAAATCTTATCAACTAAATGAAAACACTGCAACCCTATTGGTAAGACCAAGAGGTTTGCATTTAGAAGAAAAACATTTTAAGGTTGAAGGTGAAGCCATGTCTGGTTCATTGGTAGATTTTGGATTATATTTTTTTCATAACATACACACTTTGCAAGCTCAAAATTCAGCAACCTATTTTTATTTGCCAAAATTAGAACATTACTTAGAAGCACGTTTTTGGAATGACGTTTTTGTTTTTGCTCAAAATTATTTAAAAATTCCACAAAATACTATTAAAGCAACAGTTTTAGTTGAAACAATAACTGCTAGTTTTCAATTAGATGAAATTATTTACGAGTTAAGAAATCACATGGCTGGTTTAAATTGTGGTAGATGGGATTATATTTTTTCATATATCAAAAAATTTAGAAATCATATAAATTTTATGGTTCCAAACAGGGATCAAGTAACCATGAATACACCATTTATGAAAGCTTATTCTCTAAGAGTTATTCAACGATGTCATAAAAGAAGAGTACATGCTATAGGAGGAATGGCTGCTCAAATACCTATTAAAAATAATGAAAAGGCAAACGAATTGGCTTTTAAAAAAGTAGTTCAAGATAAACAACAAGAAGTAAAAAATGGTCATGATGGAACATGGGTTGCACATCCAGGTTTAGTTTCTGTAGCTATGAAAGTTTTTAATGAAAATATGCTTACCAAAAATCAACTACATATAAAAAGATATGATGTAAACATAACAGAAGCAAATTTAGTTGAAATGCCTAAAGGAAGCATTACAGAGCAAGGAATTCGTAAAAACATAAATGTTGGTATTTTATACATAGAAAGTTGGTTAAGAGGTAATGGAGCTGCAGCCATTTATAATTTAATGGAAGATGCAGCTACAGCAGAAATATCTAGAACTCAAGTTTGGTTATGGTTACATAACAACGTAAAAATTGAAGATGAAAAGCAATTTGATGAAAAAATGTACCAACAACTCAAAAATGAAGAGTTAGAAAAAATTAAAAATCTAGTAGGTGCATCAAACTTTAATAATGGCAAGTATGAAATAGCAATACAACTTTTTGATGAGTTGGTTTTATCAAAAGAATATCAAGAATTTTTAACCTTAGAAGCCTATAATTATATTTAAAAAAAATGTCTCGTAACTACTGCAATAGATTACGAGACGTAATTACTAAAATCACTAAAACCTTAATAATTAAAAAACAAAATTATGAAAAATTTAGCACAAAGCAACTACAGTTCAGTTTTAGAAACTGTTAGAAATTTAAAAGAAAAGCATGGCAATTCTTGGAATACTATAAACCCAAAACATGTTGCAAGAATGGCTTTTCAAAATCAATTTAAATCGGGTTTAGATATTGCAAAATATACAGCAGCAATTATGAGAAAAGATATGGCAGAATATGATGCTGACCATACAAATTACACACAATCTTTAGGTTGCTGGCATGGTTTTGTTGCACAACAGAAAATGATTGCAGTTAAAAAACATCACAAAACAACAAGTAAAAGATATTTGTATTTATCTGGATGGATGGTAGCTGCTTTACGTTCTGAATTTGGTCCTTTACCAGATCAATCAATGCATGAAAAAACGGCTGTATCATCTTTAATAGAAGAAATTTACGATTTCTTAAGACAAGCAGATGCTATTGAATTGAACGATTTGTTTCGCAGATTAGAAAATGGCGAAGATGTACAATCGCAAATTGACAATTTCGACTCTCATATTGTACCTATTATTGCAGATATTGATGCTGGCTTTGGAAATGAAGAAGCAACGTATTTATTAGCAAAAAAAATGATTCAAGCAGGAGCTTGTGCAATTCAAATAGAAAATCAGGTTTCAGATGCCAAGCAATGTGGTCATCAAGATGGAAAAGTTACTGTACCTCATGAAGATTTT
>CAXBAC010000272.1:0-3554 GCA_963973485.1 uncultured Polaribacter sp.
TGTAATTCCTCCAGATATTTTTTGGGTATCTGTATTTTTTAGTACAATAGTTGCGTACTCTAAAGGTTGGTTAGAATTTGAATCTACTACTTTTCCTGTAATAGAAATTTCTTTAACTGGCATTGCCATTTGAGAAAATAAAACGGATGCCGAAAACAGACAAAAAATAAAAAGAGATAGTTGTTTAGTCAAAACTTTTTGAATTTAAGATTTATTGTAAGACTGCAAATATCCTTTTAAGTTTAATCTAAATAAGTTAAAAATAAGTTAAACAAATTTTATTTGGCTGTTAAAATTAGGTCTTCAATATTTTCTGAAGGCCTGCCAACTACAGCCTTGTCTTTATTTATAACAATTGGTCTTTCAATAAGCTTTGGGTTGGCTAACATTGCAGTAATAATTGCATCATCAGTTAATTCTTTTCCTTTATAGTTTTCTTTCCAAATTTTTTCATTAGTTCTTACTAATTCTAAAGGAGTTATGTTTAATGAATTGATAATATCTAATAGTTCTTTCCTAGTAGGTATATTGTCTAAATATTTTACAATTTCAAAATCTTTACCAGAGTTTTCTAAAATCTGTAATCCTTCTCTAGATTTTCTACAACGTGGATTGTGATATATTTTTATCATTATATAAAGTGCTTTTTTTATTAATTGTCTTTCTGTCCATTTAACATTAAATATGCTTTTAAGAATGAATTGATATTACCATCCATAACAGCATCAACATTACCAGTTTCGTGAGCAGTTCTAACATCTTTAACTAATTTATAAGGGTGCATAACATAATTACGTATTTGACTTCCCCATTCATTTTTCATTTTGTTAGCTTCAATATCATCTCTAGCTGCTTGTTGTTTTTGCAACTCTATTTCATACAATTGCGACTTTAACATTTGCATTGCTGTAGCTCTATTATCATGCTGAGAACGTGAGTTAGAACATGAAATTTGAATTCCACTTGGTTTATGCGTTAATTGTACCTTAGTTTCAACTTTATTCACATTTTGTCCTCCAGCTCCACTAGATCTTGCAGTGGTAATTTCTATATCTGCAGGATTAATATCTATTTCAATAGAATCATCTGCAACAGGATACACATAAACAGAAGCAAAACTTGTATGACGTTTTGCATTTGAATCAAAAGGAGAAATACGCACCAATCTGTGTACACCATTTTCTCCTTTCAACCAGCCAAAAGCATAATCGCCATCAACTTCAACAGTAACTGTTTTTATTCCAGCAGCATCACCTGCTTGATAATTGAGTGTTTTTAGCTTAAAACCCTGTTTTTCTGCCCACATTGTGTACATTCTAAACAACATTTCTGCCCAATCACAACTTTCTGTACCTCCAGCTCCAGCCGTAATTTGTATAACTGCAGATAAAGAATCACCTTCTTCAGAAAGCATATTTTTAAATTCAATATCTTCCAATAAAGTCATTGTTTTTTCAAACTGATTTTCTACGTCTTTTTCTTCTGCTTCGCCTTCTTTGTAAAAATCATAAAACACATTTAAATCTTCATTAAGCTGAATGATTTTGTTATAATCTGAAACCCAGTTTTTCTTAAAACGCAATTCTTTCATTACATTTTCTGCAGCTTTTGGATCGTTCCAAAAATCAGGATTTGCAGTTTTTTCTTCTTCATTTGCTATTTCAATTAGTTTTTTATCAATCTCTAAATAAGATTTTAACTTTTCAATTCTTGTAGCAATATCTTTAAGTTGGTCTTGTGTAATCATAAGCATCACAAAAATAAATGAAATTTTGAGACTTATTGTTTTTAAAATGATTCTTATTTTATAGTTTTATGCAAAATACAATCCACATGAAAAAATTACTATTTATTTTACTTTTTTTGTTCACGAGTTCAATTGGTTTTTCTCAATTTTTTATTGAAAAATCTGGTAAAAATTTAAAAGAAGGTATTACAAAACACGAAGGTTATTTTACTTTTTATTATGATTCAACTAAAGACAAAATCTTTTTAGAAATCGAAAACTTAAATAAAGATTTTTTATATGTACGTTCACTTTCTGAAGGTGTAGGTTCTAATGATATTGGTTTAGATAGAGGACAATTAGGAGGAGGAGTAGTTGTTCATTTTAAAAAAATGGCCAATAAAATCTTGTTGGTGCAACCTAATCAAGATTACAGAGCAATTACTGATAATGCTGAAGAAAAAAACTCGGTAAAAGAAGCTTTTGCTAAATCTGTATTACATGGTTTTGAAATTGTAGAAACTAAGAAGAATGTATTTTTAGTTGATGCAACTTCATTTTTTATGAGAGATGCACATGGTGTTGCCAGAACTTTAGCAAGAAATAATCAAGGAAATTATAGTTTAGATAAAAGTAGAAGTGCTTTTCATATGGATAGAACTAAAGCATTTCCTAAAAATGTAGAGTTTGATGTAATGTTGACTTTTAAAGGAACTCCAAAAGGTTATAATATAATGAGTGTAACTCCAGATGCAAGTGCTGTAACTGTGCATCAACATCATTCTTTTGTAGAATTACCAGACAATAATTATACATCAAGAGTATTTGATCCAAGATCTGGATCTTATCAAATGAGTTATTTAGATTGCTCAACTCCAGTAAACGAATCGATTACAAAACGATTTATCTATAGACATAGGTTGGAGAAAAAAGATCCAAATGCAGCTGTATCAGAGGCAAAAGAGCCTATTATTTATTATTTAGACAGAGGAACTCCAGAACCTGTAAGAAGTGCATTGTTAGATGGAGGTCGTTGGTGGAATCAAGCTTTTGAAGCTGCTGGTTATAAGAATGCATTTCAATTTAAAATGTTACCTGAAGGTGCAGATATGTTAGATGTTCGTTACAATGTTGTACAATGGGTGCATAGATCTACTAGAGGCTGGAGTTATGGAGCAAATATCTCTGATCCAAGAACAGGAGAAATTATTAAAGGACATGTAAGTTTAGGAAGTTTACGAATTCGTCAAGATTTTTTAATTGCTCAGGCTTTGCAAGCTCCTTACAAGAACAATACAGTTGATGATGATTTTGCATTACAAATGGCAATTGCAAGAATTAGACAATTATCTGCTCATGAAATTGGGCACACACTAGGGTTCTCACACAATTTTTCTGCTAGTACAAATGGTAGGACTTCTGTGATGGATTATCCTCATCCAAAATTTTCAATAAAAAATGGTAAAATCGATTTTTCGAATGCCTATGATGATAAAATTGGAGCTTGGGATAAAACAACAGTTGCTTATTCTTACCAAGATTTTCCTAAAGGAGTAAATGAAAAAGAGGCTTTAAATAAAATTTTAGAAGATGCTTATGCAAACGGATTAAAATACTTATCAGATTCTGATGCAAGACCACAAAGTAGTGCAAGTGCAACTGCACACTTATGGGATAATGGAGAAACTATTTATGATGAATTGATAAATCTTTTAGAAGTAAGAAAAAATGCGATTACAAACTTTTCTACAGATAATATTAAAACAGGTCAGCCTTATTCTGTTTTAGAAGACGTATTTGTTCCTTTATATTTGTTTCATCGTTTTCA
>CAXBAC010000273.1:0-3545 GCA_963973485.1 uncultured Polaribacter sp.
TAGAAACCATACAAGGTGGTGCAGGTTTTATAGAACCACAAAACAACTATTTACAAAAAGTTAAACAACGATGTGAAGAAGTTGGTGCTTTACTAATTTTAGATGAAATACAAACAGGTATTGGTAGAACAGGAACTTTTTGGGGATTTGAAAATTATAATGTAGTACCAGATATTATTGTTACTGGTAAAGGATTAGGAGGAGGCATGCCAATTGGTGCATTTATTGCTTCTAGGGAACATATGAGTCTTTTACAAGATAACCCAAAACTTGGTCACATTTCAACCTTTGCTGGGCATCCTGTAATTGCAGTAGCAGCTCAAGCTACTGTTACTGAAATAATAGCTCAAAATTTAATTTCAGAAAGTCTTCGAAAAGAAACTTTAATTAGAAAACATTTACAACACCCAGCAATTAAAGAAATTAGAGGAAGAGGCTTAATGCTTGCTGCCATTGTAGAAAGCCATGAATTGGCCACTAAAATTATATTAAAGTGCTTGGATAAAGGATTGATTTTATTCTTTTTATTATTTGAAGGCAGGGCTATGCGTATTACCCCACCTTTAACCATTTCTGATGCTGAATTACAAAAAGGTTGTGCACTAATTATAGAAGCTATTGAAGAAGTAATTTAACTACGTTTTTCAATTTTTATTTTACTACAAAATAGTACTTTTGTAGCCATGGAGCAACACAAACAAACAACAAAGAAACTACAAAAAGCAGTAGCACAAGCCATTCAGCAGTTTACCATGATTGAAGCTGATGATAAAATAATGGTGTGTTTATCTGGTGGTAAAGACAGTTACACTTTATTAGACATGCTGTTGTATTTTAAGAAAGTAGCTCCTATTAATTTTGATATTATAGCTGTAAACCTAGATCAAAAACAACCTGGTTTTCCAGAAGAAGTATTACCCAATTATTTAACGCAGTTAGAGGTTCCTTTTAAAATTATAGAGAAAAATACGTATAAAGTGGTCATGGATAAAACTCCAGAAGGTAAAACCACTTGTAGCTTGTGTTCTCGTTTACGTAGAGGAACTTTGTATGAAGCAGCTAAAGATTTAGGCTGTAATAAATTGGCTTTAGGGCATCATAAAAATGATATTTTAGAAACCTTTTTCCTCAATTTCTTTTTTGCAGGTAAACTAGAAACCATGCCGCCTAAATTTAAAAATGATGCTGGTGATTTGGTAGTCTTAAGACCTTTGGCTTTTTGTAATGAAACTGATATTGAAGCGTATTCTAGAGTGAAAGATTTCCCAATTATTCCTTGTAATTTATGTGGTTCTCAAGAAAACTTACAACGTAAAAAAGTAAAAGAAATGATGGCGAATTGGGAAACTGAATTCCCAAATAGAAATGCCATTATGATGAATGCGTTGCAAAACGTGTATCCATCACACTTACTAGACCAAAACTTGTACGATTTTACGAATTTAGAAAGTAAAATTGCTGAAGAAATAATTTAATTTTTATAAATGCCAAAAACAAAAGCTCTAGAATACTATTCTTAGGCTTTTGTTATATAATATTAGTAGTTACTATTTTTCTATTTTAATAAGTTAAACACTTAATTCGGCTGCTTCTTTTAATTCAGGTGTTTTTTCAACAAACTCTTCTAAGATTTTAAAGAATTACAAAATATCATCTTTACTATTATTTGCATTAATGGTTACAAAACGAACAAAAGTATCTTCTTTAAAAGAACCAAAACCAACAACGGTTTCTTGTTTTTTGTATAATGCTGTACACAATGCTACTGGATCTATATTTTTATAATTGAAACAAACTCCTATGGAGTTATCAAAACTATATAAAGTATAATCTGGATTACTTCTAATGTACTTTAAAGCTACGTCTGCTAAATAAAATTGTTGGTCTACAATCTTTTTTAAGCCTTCTGTACCAACAGATTTCCAAAGTGTCCAGAATTTTAAAGCATCATTTCTTCTACCACATTGAAAAGATGTTTTACCAAGGTTAAAATCATCTCCATCTGTTTGGTATAAATAGTCTGCATCATTGCTAAAAGAATCGTGCAAATGTTTTTTATCTTTCACTAAAATGATAGAACAGGTTAATGGAGTTCCTAACATTTTGTGTGCATTGTAACTAAACGAATCAGATCTTTCAACACCTTTAATTAGGTGCTTGTACTTTTCACTAAAAATTACACTACCACAATACGCCCCATCTACATGTAACCAAATGTTATATTTTTCTGTAATGTCTGCTATTTTATCAATAGGATCAAAAGCTCCTAAAACTGTTGTTCCTGCAGTAACGTTAATATACGTGGGTATTCCACCATTATTAATATCTTCTAGTATTTGTGCTTCTAATTTTACTGGATCTAGCCTACCTTCATCATCTGTTTCTATATAACGAATGTTGTTTCTTCCAATACCTGCAAAACTTGCATTTTTAGAGTTTGAATAATGAGACTCTTTAGAAGTATAAATAATTAATGGTTTGGTCATACCATTTAACCTACAGTTTGGGTCTTTGGCATCTCTACCCATAATTAAGGCCATATAATTACTCATTGAACCTCCTGTTGGAAATGTTCCATTACTTTTAGAACCATACCCTACTAAATTACAAGATTGTCTTATAATTTCTTGCTCTATACCAACTTGAGGGCCTGCTACTTTATACGTATACATACTATTGTTTAGTAAAACAGCTAATAAATCACCAAGAACTGCTTTACTTTGTCTACCACCAAATAGTTGATTAAAAAATAAATTCGTTGCTGTTTAGGTGTAGCAACAAGAATTTCTGAAAGAAGCGCTTTAAAATCATCATTAATCATACCTGTTTGATCTAAAGAAAGATCTATAGATTCGTACAACTTATCTGCCTCTATTCTTTCTGCTACAGGATTTTTCTGTTCCTCTTTAATAAGGGTTTCTGCCAATTCATTAAATAAACTTAAATCATTCTTTATATTCGACATTCTTTGTTTTTTAAATTTTGATAGTAGTATCGTAAGTTAATTCCTTGTTTTGTAAAGATTTTGTTTCTTCATCAAATATGTTACATTTTCGAATAGGTTTTGCATACAAATGAAGTGACATCGCTTTTTTGTTTGATATATTTTGCAAACTATGAAAGCCCATAAAGTCTCTCATATACGTAACCTGATTTGGTTTTGAAATTAAGGATCTTACAAGATTAAGCTCTCCTTTATTGTTTTTTTTATATATATTTTCTTCAAATTCACCCTCAATAACTTTAACCCAACATTCTTCTCCTCCATGATCGTGAATTGGTGTTTTTTGTCCTTCACACCAGCAAATTAGTATCAATTCATATTTTTCGTTATCAATAATACAATTTCGAGTATAGCAATCTTCAGAAAATAAAGCAAACGCTTTAAAATCATCAGCATTAAAGTTTACAGCATGTATTAGTGTATTATATGATGAGGGATTCGCTTCTGAAAGATCTGAGATTAAATTTGTTAAAGTTGATGGTATTTTAGTAGTAGTAGTAGTAGTAGTAGTAGTAGTAGTAGTAGTAGTAGTAGTAGTAGT
>CAXBAC010000274.1:0-3518 GCA_963973485.1 uncultured Polaribacter sp.
GAATTTACATCTGCTAATCTATCTGCTTTATCTTTAAAGCCATGGGCTAAAGTTAATCTTTGATATGGAAAATAACAGCTCAAATACCAAGATAATTCTGTTACTTGAGGGATATCACTTTGTCTATAAAACACAGTTTTATTAATATCTAAACCACAAGCAAGCCAAGTTGCAGCCACACTATAAGTGTTTTCTCTTAATAAATCTCCGTCTTTAATTTGTGTTAAAGAATGCATATCTGCAATAAAAATAAAAGATTCATTTTCTGGCCTATTTGCCATTTCAATTGCGGGTAAAATTGCTCCTAAAAGATTTCCTAAATGTGGTGTTCCAGTACTTTGTACTCCAGTTAAAATTCTAGACATTTATAATGTATTAAATAGATTTATGTTCTGTTTTTTTTAATCTAATTACAAGTTGTTTAAACATGATTTTAGATAAAGCGCAAAAATAAGGTTTTGCTTTATAAAATCAATCAAAGAAAAGAAATTAGTATTTTTGTCACTTCATAAAATGATGATTTCTAAAATGAACTTGTCTTGGTGCACTTATTTCTAAATTTCTACTGATAAAATTGAAATACTTAAAAATCCCTTTTTTACTAATTTGGCGTCTTTGGTTTTACCTTTTAATCGTGATTACCATCATTTTAATGATTCCTTTTTTGCTGATTTTAACTGCTAAGGAAGAATACTATCCAACATTTTGGAAATTAGTTAGAGTTTGGGCTAAAATTCTAATTTATGGAATGGGTTTTAGATTAAAAGTGCAAAGAGATGAAATAATATCACCAAATAAAAGTTACATGTTTTGTCCTAACCATGCTTCTTTAATGGATCCTTTTGTGTTGATTGCATTGAGTAAAAATCCTATAGTTTTTGTTGGTAAACAGGAGTTTGTAAAGATTCCTATTTTTGGATTTTTCTACAAAAAAGTGGTTATTATGGTAGATAGAAGTAATCCAAAAAGTAGAAAACGCGTTTATGAAATAGCGAAACAAAAATTACAAAATGGTACAAGCATGGTTATTTTTCCAGAAGGTTTAGTACCTACAGAAAACGTAGTTTTAGCACCTTTTAAAAACGGAGCATTTAACTTGGCTATAGAGTTTGGAATACCAATTGTACCACAAGTTTATTACGATTGTAAACGACTTTTTTCTTGGGATTTCTTTAAAGGAAGACCAGGTGTTTTTAGAATACATCAACATAAATTTATTGAAACAAAAGACCTTTCTTTAGATGATATGGAGCAGTTAAAACAAAAAACTTATGATATTATTTATAATGATTTGGTAAGTGATATAAAATACATGAAAGATACAAACAGACCTAATAATGAGCGAGAGTTTAAATCACCTTTATAGTAAAAAAGAAGAGTTTTTAAATATACTTTCTCATGGCTTTGGCTTGTTGTTAAGTGTAATTGCATTCCCTTTTTTAATCATAAAATCTTATAATTTCGATGGTTTTTGGAAACCTATAAGTTTTATTATTTATGGGTTAAGTATGGTAATTTTATATGCAGCATCAACCTTTTATCATGCTGCTAAAAATCCTAAGAAAAGAAGAAAACTAAATATTTTTGATCATGCAGCAATTTATGCATTAATTGCTGGGAGTTATTCTCCATTTTGTTTGGTTGGTTTAGATTCTAATTTAGGTTGGTACATGTTTATTTTTGTTTGGCTTTTTGCGCTAACAGGTATAATTTTAAAACTCTTTTTTACAGGGAGATTTGATAAAATTTCTACAGCAATGTATTTGCTTATGGGTTGGCAAGTGATGTTTTTTATAAAGCCATTAATGAATAGTATTTCAACAGAAAACTTTCAATTATTGGTTTTAGGAGGTATATTTTATTCAGTGGGTGCTATTTTATACTCAATCAGAAAGATGCCCTACAATCATGCTATTTTTCACATTTTTGTATTGTTGGGTAGTTTAAGTCATTTTTGGGCAATCTACAATTTATAGTATTTTACCAATTTTTAAAAGGCAATTTGCTAAGGCAGGAATTGTAGTATTTTAAATTACCAGTAACCTCTTTGCCTAACCAATTTGGTTTTGCAAACGTTTCATTTTCTGATATTAATTCTATTTCTGCAATAATCAAACCTTTATTATCGCCATAAAATTCATCAACTTCAAAAGTATGATTGTTGCTTTTAATTAAATATCGAGTTTTATCGATAATTGAAGGCTCACAAAGTAAAAGCAATTGTTCTGCTTCTATTGTATCAATTTCTTTTTCCCATTCAAAACGAGTTGTTCCACTCGAATTCGATTTTCCTTTAACTGTTAAAAACCCTTTATCATCTAAAATTCTAATACGAACAGTTCTGTTTTTATCAGAATTTAGATATCCTTGTTTTATAGTGTTTTTTTGATAAGCTTTTTTCTTAAAATCGGTATTTTTTACCAAGAATTTTCGTTCAATTTCTAAAACCATAAAAAAGTTTGATTTTTGCACTAATGTAAGTGTTTTAATCGTTATTTTATAATAATTAAATATCTTTGAATTTCGAATTTTTTTTATGAAAAAAAATATTTTTCTCTTTCTAATCTGTATGCAATCAGTAATCTATTCTCAAATAGATTATAGTAGTTCTTGGGAAGATTTTTATTCTTACAACAACGTAAAAGATTTCATAAAAGTTGATGATGTAATTTACGCTTTGGCAGATAATGCTGTGTTTACTTATAATGAAACTACTCAAGAGTTAGAGAAGTTTTCATCAATTCAGGGTTTGTCTGGAGAAACTACTTCTGCAATTTATTATAGCAACACCTATAAAAGATTAGTTGTTGGTTATGAAAATGGTTTGGTAGAAATTATTGATGATAATGGAACTATTACAATTTCATCTGATATTGCAAGTTTTAATCAAACTGGCATTAAAAGAATAAACCATATTTCTGAATATAATAACATTCTGTATTTGTCAACACCTTTTGCAATTGTTGAGTATGATATAGAAAAACTAGAGTTTGGTGATACTTTTTTTATAGGAAACAACTCCACTTCTTTACTTATAAACGAAACTGTAATTGTTGATGATATTATTTATGCAGCAACAGAAGATGGTATTTTTAGAGCAGAAGTAAATAGTAATTTATTGATAGATTTTAATAGTTGGCAGCAAGATTTCCCAAGACGAAATTTTACCAGAATTACAGATTTCAATGGAGCTGTTTTTACCACAGAAAGCTCAAGATTATACGAACTCAGTAGTACGAATTTAAATCAAGTATTTGATTTTTCTGAAACCATTATTAATATAAATGCTTCAGCTACGCATTTAGCAGTTTCATTAAATAATGAAGCTGTAATTTTGGATACCAGTTTAAATCAAATACAACAATTTACTGCAAATACAACTTTTAATTTTAGCCTTTCTGATGCTTTATTTATAGAAAACAAAGTGTATTTAGCAACAAAAGAATTTGGTATTTTATCAACATCAGCAAATCAAATAAATACTTTCGAAGAAATACATCCAGCAGGTCCATTATCTA
>CAXBAC010000275.1:0-3509 GCA_963973485.1 uncultured Polaribacter sp.
TAAATGCAGTTCGTTACGCCTTTTTAGAATTGGGAGTTGATGATGGGGTTATTGTAGCAAGAACCGATTCTGAAGGAGCAGGATTAACTCAGAAGTTACCTGTAAGCCAAAAGCCAGGTGATTTGGCTTCACAATATTTAGCATTTGTAGATGCTGAAGAAATTTCTTTAAAAGATGCAAAAGAAGATGATGTATTGTTAAAAAGAGGAGGAAAGTTATTGCGCCCAATGCGTTTAGCAAATGGTTTGTATAAGTTTAAAGAAGGTTCTAATATTGATAGAGTAGTTTTAGACTGTATAACAAGTTTACAAAATGGAGCAGATTTATTATGGATAGAAACACCAACTCCTAATGTAAAACAAATTGCAAGCATGGTAAATAGAGTTAGAAAAGTTGTACCAGATGCAAAATTGGTATATAACAATTCACCTTCTTTTAATTGGACCTTGAATTTTAGAAAGCAAGTTTATGAAGAAATGGTAACTTCTGGAATGGACGTTTTTCATTATGATAAAGACAATTTAATGGATGAAAAATATGATGAAACCTATTTATGCAAAAAAGCAGATGAAAAAATTAGAACTTTTCAATTAGATAGTGCAAAAGAAGCAGGTATATTTCATCATTTAATTACCTTACCAACATATCATACTACAGCTCTTCATATGAATGATTTAACTGAAGGTTATTTTGGAGAAGATGGAATGTTGGCTTATGTAAAAGAGGTTCAAAGACAAGAAATTAGAAAGGGTGTTTCTTGTGTTAAACATCAAAAAATGGCAGGTTCAGATTTAGGTGATGACCATAAAACTTTTTTTGCTGGTGATAAAGCTTTAAA
The DNA here is from genome assembly GCA_963973485.1 of uncultured Polaribacter sp. Classification (GTDB taxonomy): domain Bacteria; phylum Bacteroidota; class Bacteroidia; order Flavobacteriales; family Flavobacteriaceae; genus Polaribacter. The sequence goes on from CAXBAC010000275.1 coordinate 839, forward strand.
AGCGGGTGGTATAAAAAACACATCCAATCAGTTTGATGTAAATGAAACTCCTAAAAATGTAAAGTTAAAGGTGTCTAAAGTGGCTTAAATTATTCTAGAAATTTGATGAAGAAAAAGATAAAATCTCTTTGAAAATTATTTTCAAAGAGATTTTTTATTGTATTATAAATCTCTCTTTAGTAGTAGTTTATATGATAAATAGATAAAAATAAATGTCCAAGCAGAAACAATTATAATACTAGAAAATTCCACACTAGTTTCTAAAAAAGTTTTACCTATTTGACTTGCTACAGATTTAACAGCACCAAGTCTAGAAAAAGGTTCTTTAATTAAATTGCTCATAGCTTCTAAAGGTAGAAATTGCATAATTCCATCAACTTTTTCACCAGTATTTTCTGCATCTTGAAATTGCCAATATAAAAAGCCTTTAAATATGCTTTCTATAATAAGCCATACAAACATTGCACCTACTGCAAATGCAGAACGTTTTACTAATATTCCTAAAAATAAACCAAATGAGAAAAAGCCAACTAATTTTATAAAAAAGGCTAATAAGTATTCTAAATCTGAAATAATAATTGAAAACTCATCAAAATCTGAATACACTAAACCTAATATTAAAGAAACTATAAAAACAAAAATAGTAGATATAGCTGCAAAAGCTATTACAGTATAAAACTTAGAAAGTATAAATTCTTTTTTACTTAAACCATCTATTAGATTTTGTTTTAATGTTTTATAGCTGTATTCGTTAGACATCATTGATACAATTACCAGCAATAAAAAGAATTTTAAAATAGCAGCAATGTAGGTGTTAAAATGCCAGATGTAAGGGAAGTTAAAAATTCCTGCTTCTGCTAAATGCAATTTAAAATCTCCAAATTCAAATTTTATGGCTGCTATAAGTGCAATAGATGTTAATAGACCAAAATATATAATTGATAATATTTTGCTGGCTTTGTTATATCTTAACTTATGAAATTCTATAGTAAGTAGTCTAAACATGACTGTATTTTTTAGTTGATTAATTGTTTTTTGTTAAATCTAGAAATTGTTGTTCTAAACTAGGTTTGCGCTTTATTAAATGACTTAAAACAAACCCTTTATTAAACAAAAGTTTGTTTATTTCTGCAGCAGTAATATCATTATTTAAAGTAGCAATAATCGTTTCATGTTCTTTACTCACATTTAAAATTGCTTCATGTTCATTTAATAAAGTAATTAGTTTATCTTCATCTTTATCAACTTTAAGTTCAAATAACCCTTTAGAGGCTGTCATTTCATCAACTCTACCAGCATATAATTTAATTCCATTTCTTATTACAACTACATGGCTGCATACTTTTTCTACTTCGTCTAATAAGTGAGAAGCCAATAAAATTGTTGTTTCGTTAGCTGCAATTTTTTTAATGATTTCTCTTATTTCATGAATTCCCTGAGGGTCTAAACCATTTGTTGGTTCGTCTAAAATTAAAATTTCTGGATCGTTTAATAATGCAGATGCAATTGCTAGACGTTGTTTCATACCTAAAGAAAACGTACTAAACTTACTGTTTCTTCTTTCAAAAAGATTAACTGTAGCTAGTTTTTCATCTATTTTTTCTGTTGAAATTCCTTTTATTCTGCAAATTAAAGAAAGATTTTGTGTTGCTGTCATGTATGGATAAAAGTTGGGGCGTTCTATTATAGCACCTACTTTTTTTAGAGCTTCATGAGTTGATAGTTTTCCATCAAACCAAGAAAACTCTCCAGATGTTCTATTAACAACATTTAAAATAATACCTAAAGTGGTAGATTTTCCACTTCCATTTGGGCCAAGAATTCCATAAACATTTCCTTTTTGAATATCAAAAGAAAGGTTGTTTACTGCATGTACTTTACCGTATTTTTTGTCTAAATTTTTTAGTGATAGAATTGTTTCCAATGAAGTTAGTTTAGTCAGTTATATATTGTAAGACGACTAAAATACAATTTTGTTACAATTTTCAGTAATCAGTTGGTAGTCTATATTTTAAGTATAATAGTATTTAGAAATTTTTGTACAAGAATAAAATAAAATAAAAAATCAGAGAGAATTAAATAAACTAACAATCCAATAGGATGCTACAATTATGTGTTAATATTCATTATAATCAAAATCATCAAAATGACCATATTCATCATCTATATCATCTTCATCTTCAAACTCATTGCCTAATTTATCTGCAATAAATTCTTTTTCTGGAGCTTCTTCTGGTATTTCACCAATTGCTAAAATGGTTTGAGGTAAATCGTTTCTCTTTTCTGAAGATATTTCAACAACATCAACATAAAATGTCCACATTTTTAAAAAATCGTAAACGTAAATAAGTTTACTATTTTCTTCTGGTAAAGTATCTGTTAATGCACAAGTTTTCATAGAAATAGCATCACCTGCTTCTGCCATATTAAATAACGGAATTTCTTCTCCTTGATTCCATTCGTCATCTGTTCTGTAAAAAGAAGCCATTTCTTGCCCTTCAAAACCAAATGTTTTTGCAATGGTAAAATGTAAAATTTCTAAATCTATAGTTTCATCAACCAAAATAGTTCTTAAAACATCTTCTTTGGTATCTAAAATAACTCTAATCTTGTACATAAATTTTGCTTTCTTTTCAGGTGCAAAAATACAAATTTTTATGCGTATTTTTAC
>CAXBAC010000276.1:0-3463 GCA_963973485.1 uncultured Polaribacter sp.
ATCAGTAAAAAGATAGAAGAAATTTTTGATATGCGCCCTTATTTTATTGAAAAACGCTTAAAATTAAGAACGCCTATTTATTCAGAAACTGCTGCATATGGACACATGGGAAGAACTCCAGAAGTAAAAAAAGTATCCTTCTCAAACCCAATGGGTGAAACTGTTTCTTTAGAGGTAGAAACTTTTACTTGGGAAAAATTAGATTATGTAGATAAAATAAAAGCAGCTTTTAAGTTATAAAAGCTTTATAAATCGCAATACCTAAAAGCCTTCAAAATTTAAATTTTGAAGGCTTTTTTTATCATATTATAAAACATATCCTTTAACATTTATTTAAGAGTTGATAATTTAATGTTTGCGTAATTTCGAAAACAATTCAAATCGAACATAAATTATGACAAAAAAAGTATTCTCGCAATTGGTTTTAATTGCGCTTGTTTTTGGTTTTTCAGTTGATGCTAACGCACAAATATGGAAAAAGAAAAAGAAGGAAGCACCAAAAAAAATGGCTCAAAAACCTAAGCCTAGGCCTAAAAAAGGAGCAATTCAACCTTACAACAAGGTTGTAACAAAAGACATGAAAACCGATGAAGGTTTATTTAATGTGCACTCTAAAGACAACACTTATCTTTTCGAAATTCCAGATTCTTTAATGGAAAGAGAAATGTTAATGGTAACTCGTATTGCAAAAACCGCAAGTGGAATTGGTTTTGGAGGTGGAAAAGCAAACACCCAAGTTTTACGTTGGCAAAGAAAAGATAAACAAATTTTATTAAGAGTTGTTTCTCACAGTGTAGTTGCAGATACCATTTTACCTGTTCATGAAGCAGTTGTTAACTCTAACTTTGAACCAGTTTTATATACTTTTCCTATAAAAGCATTTAATAAAGATACTACAGGTGTTGTTATTGATGCAACCAAGTTATTAACAGAAGATATTAAGCCTTTAGGTTTTCCTCAGTATTACAGAACAGCCTTTAGAGTTTCTAGATTAGATAAATCTCGTTCATACACAGAAAGAGTTAGTAGTTACCCAGAAAACATCGAGTTAAGACATGTAAAAACATATTTTGCATCAAGACCTCCATCTAATGGAAGTGTTGGTTCTATTTCTTTAGAAATGAGCAACTCAATGATTTTATTACCTAAAACACCTATGAAACGTCGTTATTTTGATGAAAGAGTGGGTTGGTTTGCAAGAGGTCAAACAGATTATGGTTTAGATGCTCAAAAAAGCAAAACTGTTCGTTATCTAGACAGATGGCGTTTAGAAGTTAAAGATGAAGATATTGAAAAGTTTAAAAGAGGTGAATTAGTAGAGCCTAAAAAACAAATTGTTTATTATGTAGATAGAGCTACTCCAAAAGAATGGGTGCCTTACATTAAACAAGGTATAGAGGATTGGCAAGTTGCTTTTGAAGCAGCAGGATTTAAAAATGCAATTATCGCAAAAGATCCACCAAGTAAAGAAGAAGATCCAGATTGGAGCCCAGAGGATGTACGTTATTCTGTTGTAAGATATTTAGCATCTCCTATTCCAAATGCAAACGGACCTCACGTAAGTGACCCAAGATCTGGAGAAATTTTAGAATCTGATATCAACTGGGATCATAATGTAATGACGTTGTTACGCAACTGGTTCTTTGTTCAAACAGCTGCTATAAATCCAGATGCACAATCAACAGAATTTAAAAATGAAGTAATGGGTAGGTTAATTCGTTTTGTGTCTTCTCATGAGGTTGGTCATACATTAGGTTTACCTCATAACATGGGTAGTAGTGTTGCTTATCCTGTAGACTCTTTACGTTCTGCTTCTTTTACAAAGAAATATGGAACTGCACCTTCAATTATGGACTATGCTCGTTTTAACTACATAGCTCAACCAGAAGATAAAGGAGTAGCCTTAATGCCAGACATTGGAGTTTATGACAAATATTCAATTTCTTGGGGGTATAGACCTATTTTAGACAAAGATGCAAAAGAAGAAAAAGAAACTTTAGATGCGTGGATTATGAAGCATGCTGGAGACCCAATGTATCGTTTTGGACGTCAGCAAAGGGGAGTAGTAGACCCTAGTTCTCAAACTGAAGATTTAGGTGATGATGCTATGAAAGCTTCTATGTATGGAATTAAAAACTTAAAAAGAATTTTACCTAATTTAGAAAAGTGGACAACTAAAAAAGGTGAAACCTATGATGAAATGGGTGTAATGTATGGTCAAATGTTAGGGCAATTTAACAGATATATGGGTCATGTTGCTGGTAATATTGGTGGCATATATGAATATTATAAAACTGCTGATCAAGAAGGAGCTGTTTATACTCATGTACCAAAAGATCATCAAAGAAAAGCAGTTATGTTTTTAAATGAGCAACTTTTTGAAACACCAACTTGGATGTTAGATAAAAACATATTTAGCAAAATTCAATTTACAGGTGCTGTAGAAAGAATTAGAAGTATGCAAGTTCGTACTTTAAATTCGGCTTTAAGTGTAGACAGATTAGGTAGAATGATTGAAAATGAAACTTTAAATGGAAATGATGCTTATAGTGTAGTAACTTTATTTTCTGATTTACGAAAAGGGGTTTGGTCTGAACTATACAATGGTAAATCTATTGATACTTACAGAAGAAACTTACAAAAAGCACACGTAGAACGTTTAGGTTATTTAGTAAACGATGCTAACAATACTAGAGGTCGTGGACCTTTAGGTTCTGTAAATGCAAGTCAATCTGATATTAAATCTATGGCAAGAGGAGAGCTAAAACGTTTAAAACGTGACGCAAGAGCTGCTTCTTCTAAAGGTAACACCTTAAGACGTTACCACTTACAAGATATAGTTGACAGAATTGATATGATTTTAGATCCTAAATAATTTAAAAAAAACATACAATATTAAAACCTCGCGAAATTGCGAGGTTTTTTTATATCAAATATTTTAAATTGAAATCTTTAAATTGTATTTTACACAATAATTATTAAAGTTATGGTTTCTAAATATTACGATTTTAAAAATTTAAAAGGAGATATAACTGGTGGCTTAGTAGCAGGAGTTGTTGCTTTACCTCTAGCATTAGCTTTTGGTGTACAATCTGGTTTAGGTGCAATTGCTGGTTTATATGGTGCAATTGCTGTTGGTATTTTTGCAGCTATCTTTGGAGGTACTGCTACACAAGCAAGTGGACCAACAGGTCCTATGACAGTAGTTTCTGCTGCTTTAGTTGCTGCAGCTATTGAAAGTACAGGTAGTTTACAAGCTGCAATGCCCATAATAATATTAACTTTTTTATTAGGTGGTATATTTCAGATTATTTTTGGCTTTTTAAATATAGCTAGCTATGTTAAGTATTTTCCATACCCTGTAGTTTCAGGTTTTATGAGTGGTGTAGGTTTAATAATAATTATCCTTCAATTATTTCCTTTTGCAGGTTTATCATCAGCAAAATCTACATGGGCAGTTGTA
>CAXBAC010000277.1:0-3459 GCA_963973485.1 uncultured Polaribacter sp.
TGTTTATACAGATTTTATTTTATTTTTTACAGCGATGGCAGGTGCAATTGGTGCTGCATATTATTTAGTTAATCTTCCAGAAATTGGAGGGTTAGAAGCTTTAATTTCTCATGAAAACGTAGTTGATAAATTGTCTATTTTACCAGATTTTAACAATACTGAAGCTATAATTACATTACTTATAATTCCTTTAGCTGTTCAGTGGTGGAGCTCTTGGTATCCAGGAGCTGAACCTGGAGGTGGTGGTTATATTGCACAAAGAATGTTGGCTGCCAAAGACGAAAATCATGCAATTGGAGCTACTTTCTTCTTTAATATTATGCACTATGCTTTACGTCCTTGGCCATGGATTTTAGTAGCTTTAGCATCATTAATTGTATTTCCAGATTTAGCAAGTATTCAAGAAGCTTTTCCAAATACCCCTGCTGATAAACTTGGTGATGATTTAGCCTACTCTGCTATGTTAACTAAACTACCTAGTGGTTTATTAGGTTTAGTGTTAACATCATTAATAGCTGCATACATGTCAACAATCTCTACACACTTAAATTGGGGTTCATCTTACATAGTTAATGATTTTTACAAACAACATATAGATAAAAATGCATCAGAAAAAAAATTAGTGCTTGTTGGTAAAACCTCAACAGTTATTCTAATGGTATTTAGTGCTCTTTTTGCATTGTATTTGCAAAATGCTAAACAATTATTCGATATTATAATAATGTTTGGAGCTGGAACTGGATTAATATTTATTTTAAGGTGGTTTTGGTGGAGAATTAATGCTTGGAGTGAAATTTCTGCAATGATTGTATCAGGGATTGTATCCCTTTTATTATCAGTAGAATCTATTAGTAATGTGTTTTTTGGTTCAGAAGGCTATTTACCAAGTTACGCAAAATTCCCGATAATTGTTTTAATTACTACATTAGTTTGGATAGTGATAACCTATCTAACAAAACCAGAAAAACAAAAAGTACTCGAAAAGTTTTATTTAAAAACACAACCTGGTGGTCCTGGATGGAAATTTGTTGTAAAGAAAGCAGTTTCTTCTGATTTAAAGAATGTAAATCCTTCTAAAGGCTGGAACGTACCTAAAGGAATTTATGCAATGCTCTTAGGTTGTTTACTGATTTATTCTTGTTTATTTACAACAGGGTATTGGATTTACGGAGAATCTACAAAAGCCATAATAACTACTATTCTAGCTTTTCTCTTTGGATATTTATTACTTAAAACTTGGAAGAAGATTAGAAATAATGTGCTTTAATAAAAAAATTATTATATTGCATAACTTTTTAACCCCTTAAACCCCTTAAACCCCTTAATTATGGACAAAAATACCATAAGACAATTAGCATTGCTAGCATTCTCATCGTTAGTTTTATATTTCTCAGGAATTTACTTAATGACAATAGGAAACTTAAAAACCATTTTTGATGGATTTATTACTATGATTTTCTTTTTTGCAATATTTCCTTTTTTAAGCATATTTACACTTTTAAGTAAAAAAGCTCTTAAAGCTGTTGCTAGTGTAAATAACTCTTAATTTTTTAAATAGAAATTAAGAAAATTTATGCTTTTCATTAAAATAGCTCAATTAGTTTATAAAGCACTTCTATTCAAATTCAAGAGTTTATTTGAAGCGTTTATATAAGAACTATAAATGTTTTTATAAGCAATTAATTCTTTAAAAGAATAAGGAGTGTTTCTTTTTCTTGATATAGAAAAATCACCGTTTTTTAAAATAGTTTTTTCAAAATTCGAATTAAAATTTCCAAATTGCAATATTGCATCCTTATTATTTGTAACAATAAAATTTTCACTAGCCAAATTCAATTTATTTCCAGATTTTCTATCAAGTAAAAATATATTTGCATTTACAACTGAAAAACCTCTGTGTTTCCTAACAATATCTGTTTTAACAAAAAACATTAACTCAGAAGATGGCCTACACTGAAACTCTTCTTTAGAAAGTGTTTTTAAAACATCTACACTATTCAAATTAGTTAATGAAATCTCTTTTTTAATATTAGTAAATGAAAAAATTCCAAAAAGAATAATTAGAAAAGAAATTATATTTTTTATTGAACTCATAATTAGGGTATTAATTGTTAATTACAAAACAAAGCTAAAGGCTTTTATCCAATTTAAATAAAACATTCGATAGAATGTTTTTAAACATAGACGAAAGGAGAATTATGGTATAGTTAGTACAGTATTGATTAACATACTCAACAAAGTTGTATACTTTCAGTAACTCATACTACATAAAGGCACTAATATTCAAAATCTTCAATAAATTTTTACATTGATACTATTCGTACGTGAAGCGATAAATAGATTTACACACTTTACATGTAAGATTAAATGTAACAATTAAAAAAGGAAAAAAACAGATAAAAAAAATCATCACATTTAAACCATCTAAAAATGATTTTATAGAAGACATATCTATAATGTGGTTACCTGAAGAATATAAACCTAAAAAGCAAACTAAAACTATTGCAAATTGTTTGAAGTTATTTGTATTCATAATTGGGGGAATTAAAGTTAATAAATTTAAATACAAAGTAAATATACGTTGAAAGCAAAAGTTTTACAATAAGCAAATTCCTTAATTTTAAAAATACAAAACAAAAAAGCTTCACATTTCTGTGAAGCTTTAAGTGAGCCCTAAAGGATTCGAACCTTTGACCGCCTCCTTAGAAGGGAGGTGCTCTATCCAGCTGAGCTAAGAGCCCGTAGTTTTTATGTTTCTACGAAAACAAAGTCGGGGTGGCAGGATTACAACTACCACACTAATATCTTTAATTATCAATTAGTTACAAGTTGTTTCCTTTTTGAGGTAACCGAATAGGTAACTTTAATGATAAGAACTTTCGTTTTAAATTGCTTTGTACAAAAGTGGTGCAAATATAAAAACCTTATATATACAAAGCAACATAAATTTACTCAAATTTTATGATTTATAAAAGTAGTTTGCTAACTAATTAATATACAGATTAATGATACTAATTTCTATTCCAGAATACTCCGAAAATTCATTAATAGTAACAAACTGATGAGGTTCTTTGTCAAAATAATTCTTAATATCACTCAATAGCTTGCGTCCATAACGTTCACTACGCCCTGTGATGCGCTGAATGTCTTTTGGGTATATACAAGCTCTTTTTGTTATCATGATACTTTATCTATGCTTTATCCATACTTATAGTTTACTTGAAAGTAAAATATGATGATGCTGATAATGCGTTGTTAAAATGTTGACAATACGTAAGTGTTATCAATATTTTAATGACGTTTTTGATCTTATCGGAATGGAAAACCAAAAACGGCATTGGTTTTTTAATTGACTGCCATAAAGTTAGTTGTTTTGAGTAATTATTAAAAAATAAATTGAAATTATTATGGCAAAACAAACAGGAATTATCAAATTAAAAGGAACTATCGGAGGTATTT
>CAXBAC010000278.1:0-3457 GCA_963973485.1 uncultured Polaribacter sp.
TGTTCCATCTGCTTTACCTTCTATATTTCCTTCTACTAAAAGCCCTTGCCATTTTTCACCCCAATCTGCTTCGTAATTTCTGTTGTCGTGATTTCCAGCACCAGAAACAGCAACATCATAAAAATCTGGGTATGCAAAAACAGCTCTTGTAGAGGCAAAACCACCACCTGAATGTCCCCAAATTCCAACTCGCTCAGTATCCATTCCTTTATATCTTTCAGCTAATTGTTTGATTGCTGTAATATTATCTGGCAAACCATTATCGCCCATGTTTCCATAATACGCATCATGGAAAGATTTAGAACGCATTGGAGTACCCATTGCATCTACAGCAACAACCACAAAACCTAATTCAGCAACTGCTTGAAAATCTCTCCAAACAGGTCTAAAACTGTAATTACCTACAGAACCAGATTGTGGTCCAGGATAAATGTAATTTAGAACAGGATATTTTTTGCTTTCATCATAATGAGAAGGAGTGAACATAATTCCGTATAAATCTGTTTCATTATCTCTCGCTTTTACAGTGAATTCTATTGGTTCTTGCCAGTTATTTTCTTTTAATTCTGATATATCTGCAGTTTCTAAATCCATAATTTTATCTCCATTTCCATTTCTTAAAACAGAAACTGGAGGATTTGTGGTTGTAGAATACGTATCTACTAACATTGAATAATCATCAGAAAAAACGACAGAATGTGTTCCTTTTGATGGTGTTAGGTTGATGAAGTTTGAACCATCAAAATTAATTTTGTAATAATAGTTGTGGTAAGGATTGCCTTCTTCTTTCCCACCTGCAGAAAAATAGATTTCTCTATTTTCTTCATCTATATGTCTTACTTGTTTTACAATAAAGTTACCACTTGTAATTTGATTTTTTAGTTTTCCAGAATTCAAATCATATAAATAAATATGTCCCCAGTTTGTTTTTTCTGAGTACCAAATAAATTCGTTAGAATCGAATAAAACTTTCCAGTTTTCATTATTTACCCCAGATTCATAGTAGGTGTCTACTTCTTCTTTATGAATCGATTTTACAGCACCAGAATTAGCATCTGCAATTTGTAAATGTGCTACTTTATGATCTCTTGAGCCAGAAACAAACGCAAATTTAGTACCTTCAGAATTCCATTGCGCATCTAAGAGTACATTATTTCTTCCTGCAATATGATCTGTAGTAGAACCTCTTTGAAAGTCTGGTTGCATTTTTAAACGCACCGTTTTTGGTCTATTGTCTAAGTGAATAATGACTCTTTCTATGGTGAAAACCTTATCATCACCAGGTAAAGGGTGTTTCCATGCTTCTAACCTTGGGTGTCCTACATTTGTTGATGTTAGATACATCATACCTACACCTCTTGCATCTTGTTGAAAAGTAGCAATTTTATCAGAGTTAGGAGACCATTTTAAAACAGCTCCATCACTTTTAATCCAACCAGCATTGTTGGTAGCATAGCCATAATCTTGCTCCCCATCAAAAGTAAGTTGTGTTTTTTTGTTGGTTTCTAAATTACGAACCCAAAGGTTGTAATCCTTTATGTACGCAGCTAATTTTCCATTTGGAGAAACGTGTTCCTTTCTGCTTACAGCGTTGTTATTTGAGTTTTCTTTTGATAGTGAATTGTTCTCAATATTGTATAAATAACTTTGTCTAGCTGCAGAAAAGTTTATGGTTTTTAAATCTTTAGCAATAGATACATTGTAAATTGGTAAGTTATTTGCTTCAACTTCTCTGTCCAATTCTTTTGATAAAAGTGTTGCTAACTTTTGATGATTGAAAGCTTCTTTTTGGGTTTTAGCATTAGCATCAACCAAAATAAACTTTTTACCTTCTTTAGTTGTAGTGTAATACGTTAATGTATTATTGTTTGTAAAGTTTGCACCAGAAACTTGATTTTTTACCATTCCATATAAACTACGATCCATATGTTTGGCAGCAGCTTCATATTCAGCAATGGTAAACTGTTTTGGTTCATTAGAACTTGAACAGCTAAAAAGTACAACACTAAAAATAGTGTAGATTAAAATTTTAAATTGACTAGATTTCATAGTGGATATATTATTGTTTAGTTGATAATTCTGTGAAATATTTGTAAAAATAAGGGATAGTTTCTATGCCTTTTAGGTAATTCCAAACTCCAAAATGTTCATCAGGAGAATGAATAGCATCTGAGTTTAAGCCAAATCCCATTAAAATAGTTTTACTTTTTAGATGCTTTTCAAATAAGGCAACAATAGGAATACTACCTCCACTTCTTTGTGGTATTGGAGTTTTGTCAAAAGTAGTTTCGTATGCTTTACTAGCAGCTTGATACGCAATATTGTCTATTGGAGTAACATAACCTTGACCTCCATGATCTGGTTTTACAACAACTTTTACAGCTTTTGGGGCAATACTCTCGAAATGAGTTTTGAATAATTGTGTAATTTCTCTCCAATCTTGATTAGGCACTAATCGCATTGAAATTTTTGCATAAGCTTTTGAAGCAATAACTGTTTTTGCACCTTCACCTGTATAACCTCCCCAAATTCCGTTTACATCTAAGGTTGGTCTAATAGAATTTCTTTCGTTTGTAGAATAGCCTTCTTCACCATAAACATCGCCAATACCAATTGATTTTTTATAATCTTCTTTAGAAAAAGGAGCTTTTGCCATTTCTGCTCTTTCTTCATCAGATAAGTTTTCTACGTTGTCGTAAAAACCAGGTATAGTAATATGATTGTTTTCGTCATGCAAAGAAGCAATCATTTTAGTTAAAATATTTATAGGATTTGCAACTGCACCACCATATAAGCCAGAATGTAAATCTCTATTTGGACCTGTAACCTCTACCTCTACATAACTTAAGCCTCTTAAACCAGTAGTTATTGATGGGATATCGTTTGCTATCATTCCAGTGTCTGAAATTAAAATAGCATCATTAGACAATTTTTCTATATTTCTAGGTACAAACCAAGATAAGCTTTCAGAACCAACTTCTTCTTCACCTTCAATCATGAACTTTACATTACATGGTAGGTTTCCAGTTTTGGTCATATACTCTAAAGCTTTTACATGCATGTACATTTGTCCTTTATCATCACAAGCACCTCTTGCAAAAATGGCACCTTCTGGATGAATATTTGTAGATTTAATTACAGGTTCAAAAGGTGGTGAAGACCATAAGTCGATTGGATCTGCAGGTTGTACATCATAATGCCCATATACTAAAACTGTTGGTAAATTTTTATCAATGATTTTTTCTCCATAAATAATTGGATATCCAGGAGTTTCACAAAGTTCTACCTTGTCACAACCTGCTGCTTTAAGACTTTTTAAAACAAAATCAGCAGTTAATAAAACCTCTTTTTTGTAAGCTTTATCAGCACTAATTGAAGGGATTTTTAATAAATTTATGAGTTCATTCAAAAAACGTGCTTTGTTTTCTTTTATATAAGAAGTTACTGTAGTCATGAG
>CAXBAC010000279.1:0-3445 GCA_963973485.1 uncultured Polaribacter sp.
TACTGCTACTTTTGGGCAACATAAATTAGATAAGTTACTTGAAAAATGGAACAAAAGAAATGTACCCTACATGTCTGTAGAAACTTTAGCATTACCAAAAACCAATGCAATCTTATTAGATGCTAGAGCTCTTGAAGAATTTAAGGTAAGTCATTTAAAAAATGCTATTCGTGTTGGGTATAATGATTTTAAACTCAAAGAAACCCTACCTAAATTACCCAAAGATAAAAACACCAAAATAGTAGTATATTGTTCTTTAGGTATTCGCTCTGAAACCATTGCACACAAACTAATACAAGAGGGCTATACCAATGTATACAATTTATATGGAGGTATTTTTGAATGGAAAAACGCCAACTTTAATGTTGTAGATACTTTAGGAAACACAACAGAAAAAGTACATGCCTTCAGTAAAAGCTGGAGCAAATGGTTAAAAAAAGGAGAGAAAGTATATTAGTTGTTAGTTATAAATTACAATATTTATGTCATTTCAAACGAAGTCGAAAAATCTATTATTAATCTTTACAAGAAATCCAGAGCTAGGCAAAGCAAAAACCCGTTTGGCAAAAACGGTAGGTGATGCAACTGCTTTAGAAATCTATAAGTTTTTATTAGCAAAAACCAGAGATGTATCTGCTAAAGTACAAGCAGATAAAGCTGTATATTACTCCGTAAAAATCAGAGAAAATGACATTTGGGATGCTTCTATATATCAAAAACACCAACAACTTGGAGCTGATTTAGGCCAAAGAATGCAACATGCTTTTCAAGAAGGATTTAAAGCAGGTTATGAAAAAGTATTGATTATTGGTAGCGATTTGTATGACTTATCTTCAGAAAATATAGACCATGCTTTTAAACTACTAGACACTAATGATGTAGTTCTAGGTCCTGCAGAAGATGGGGGATATTATTTATTAGGGATGAACACCTTGTACCCAGCTGTGTTTAGCAATAAAGATTGGGGAACAGCTACTGTTCGAAAGGATACTTTGGCAGATTTAGTAGCTCAAAAAGTAAAACTATTAGAAACCAAAAATGATATCGATGTTTATGAGGATATTGAAGGTATTCCTGAAATCATGAATCGATTTATCCATAAAAAAACTTAAAAATACATTTGTACACAATGAAAGCAGCACAATTACAAGAAACCATCGATTTTTTAAAAGCCAAAGGAATTAACGCTCCAGTAATAGGTATCGTTTTAGGTACTGGTTTAGGGAAATTAGTAGGTGAAATTTCAATTGAAAAAGAGATTTCTTACAAAGACATTCCCAATTTTCCAGTGGCTACTGTAGAGTTTCATTCTGGTAAATTGATTTACGGAAATTTATCTGGTAAAAAAGTATTGGTAATGGCGGGTCGTTTTCATTTGTATGAAGGCTATACACCTTGGGAGGTTACCTATGGTATACGCACCATGCATGGTTTGGGCATTCAAAACTTACTGATTTCTAATGCTGCAGGAGCTATCAATCTCGATTATAAAAAAGGCGATTTAATGTTGATTGAAGATCATATCAATCTACAAGGCAGTTCTCCTCTCGCTTTTAATGGTGCCAATTCGTTTGGGAATATTTTTGCAGACATGCTAGAACCGTATTCGAAAAGTATTAATACTCAACTAAATTTAATAGCCACAGAAAAAAACATTCAATTACACCAAGGTGTTTATGCTAGTGTTTTAGGCCCTCAGTTAGAAACGAGAGCAGAATACAGAATGCTGCAAATTTTAGAGGTAGATGCAGTTGGTATGAGTACTGTGCCAGAAGTAATTGTAGCCAAACAACTCAACTTACCTTGTGCAGCCATTTCTGTGTTAACTGATGAATGCGACCCTAAAAATTTACAACCTGTAGATATAGCAGAAATTATTGCTATTGCTGGTGAAGCAGAACCAAAAATGATTGCCTTGTTTAAAGGGATTATTGAAGTTTTATAAAATGGAACAAAAAGTATAGACCTTTCAGGTTTTGAAAACCTGAAGGGGCTCTTTATCTTTACTTTTTCTTATGAACAACAACTTCAAATCCTTTATTTTAGAACAAACAGACGCAACAGACCTGCAAGAAAAAGAAGAAATTCAGGAATTGTGGAGTGGTTATGGCAACATACAACGCATTGCTTTAGAAGGCGCCACTTTTAAAAGTGTGGTAGTTAAGCATGTGCAAATCCCTAAACAAAGCAATCATCCTAGAGGATGGAACTCACCTATTGGACATCAGCGTAAGTTAATTTCGTATGAGGTTGAAACTACATGGTATCAAAATTACAGCAAACACAGTACTGCTCGCTTGCCCAAATGTTATGGTATTTTAAAAGATAAAGATGAAGTGCTGCTTATTCTCGAAGACTTAGATGCTGCAGGTTTTGCCATCAGAAAACAGCAAGTTTCGTGGGCAGAAATTAAGATTTGTTTAGAATGGTTGGCAAATTTTCATGCCAGTTATCTCGGAAAAGAACCTAAAAAACTTTGGGAAATAGGCACTTATTGGCATTTAGACACCAGACCTCAAGAGTTGGAAGCTTTAAACGATACTGCCTTAAAAAATGCAGCAAATGCCATTGATGAGAAACTCAACAATTGTAGGTATAAAACCTTTGTTCATGGTGATGCCAAATTGGCAAATTTCTGTTTTACTGATAATGGTAAAGTAGCAGGTCTCGATTTTCAATATGTGGGTGGTGGTTGTGGTATGAAAGACGTTGCCTATTTTATTGGCAGCTGTTTGTCTGAAGACGATTGCGAAAGTTTGGAAGCAGAAATCTTAACAACCTATTTCAACCATTTTCATAAAGCTTTTGGAAAAGAACACAAGGCCTTAGAAAAAGAATGGCGTGAATTGTATCCTGTGGCTTGGGCAGATTTTCATCGGTTTTTAAAAGGTTGGAGCCCTAATCATTGGAAAATCAATTCGTATAGTGAGCGTATTACGCAAGAAGTCATCAAACAATTGAATCATGGATTTTAAAGTACTTGCAGATATTGCCACAAAAGCGGCTTTAAGAGCTGGTGAAGTCATCCAAAATTTTGATAGAACTACCCTAAAAGTTCAGCAAAAAAAAGGGGGTAATACCTTAGCTTCTCAAGTAGTCACAGCCTTAGATTTGGAATGCGAAAAGGTAATTCGCACCTATTTAGAACCAACATGCAAAGCCTTACAACTTGGCATATTGAGTGAGGAAACCGAAGATAACCAAAGCAGATTTACCAACGACTATTTTTGGTGTGTAGATCCTTTAGATGGCACCTTAGCCTTTATAAATAATCATCCTGGTTTTTCTGTGTCTATTGCTTTAGTTTCAAAAGATGGAACGCCCTATATTGGGGTGGTTTACGACCCAAGTACACACAATTTATACACAGCTATAAAAGGAAAAGGTGCTTTTAAAAATGGACAACCTTGGGATGGAACATATAAGAAGTGGTCACCCTATCCAT
>CAXBAC010000280.1:0-3440 GCA_963973485.1 uncultured Polaribacter sp.
CACTAGAATTTTTCTTCTTCTCAATAACGTTAAAGGTTACCATTTTATTTTGAATTCGAGTAATTAAATTTTTAGTGATAGGTTTACCTGCATTCCAAGAGGTGATTTTTAACCATTTTTGAATATCCTCTAACTTTTGTTGGTATCTCTTAGCCAGTATTTTATCAATTTCTGGAATAGATTTAAAGTTTTTTGTTTTGTTGTTAATAGTATTTAAAACGTGTTGAACTTCCTCAAAATTATTTTCTAAAACTTCATCTCTAACAGCAATTACAAAACAAGGCCAAGGAGTAGGGCAGTCGTCTATTCTTCTAAATGTTCCATCATCAACTAAAGGTTTTGTAGTAAAATGTTCCCACATAAAATAATCAGCTTCTCCACTTGTAAGCGCTTTTATTCCTCCTTCTAAATTTTTAATTACTTTAAATTTAAGCTTAGAAATATCCCAACCTTGGTTATGTGCATTTACAATAGCCATTAAATGAGAACCAGAGCCATATCTACTAATAGCAATAGTAGCATGTTCTAAATCGTCAATAGTTTTAAATTTTGATGTAGCACTTACGTGAATACCCCAAACTAAAGGCGATTTCACAAAAGTTTGTACAATTTTTGAAGGATTGCCAGCAGCAATATCTTTTATAATTCCTTCAGTTAAAACAATAGCAATATCTACAGAACCATCTCTTAAAGCTTTACACATTTCACCTGTTCCTCCAGGATAATCTTGCCATCTTAAATTGATGTTATGTTTATGGTATTCTTTATTTTTTAGTGTTAAATACCAAGGATAATTAAAATGTTCTGGAACTCCACCAACTTTTAGATTTGTCATCTATTCTACTATTTTTTGTAGTGTATATTCAATTAAATCAGCAACTACTTGATTTGGATTTTTACTGAAGGTACCATTTGCTCTATTTGCTATGATTGCATTCATAGAAACTGCATGATGCCCTAATAATTTAGATAAGCCATATATAGCAGAAGTTTCCATTTCTAGGTTTGTAATTCGATTTCCATTAAAATTAAAGCTATCAATTTTTGTATTTAAATCTGCATCTTGCAAAGCTAAACGTAAAATTCTTCCTTGTGGGCCATAAAAACCACCTGCTGTTGCTGTTATTCCTTGGTAAATTTTATCTGAAGTAATTTTATTCGCTAATATTGTGCTGTTTTCAATAACAAGAGGTGTAGCTTTGTTTGTGCTCCAATTGGTATGTTGTATAAAAGCTTTTTCAATATTTGGGTTGGCAACTTTATCAATTTGATAGGAGTGTAATAATCCATTTAAATCTAAACCATGAGAGCTTAACAAGAAAGAATCTACAGGAATATCTTTTTGTAAAGAACCAGAAGTTCCTATTCTTATAATTTCGAGTTGCGTATGTTCTTTCTTAATAGATCTCGTTTCAAAGTCTATATTTACTAAAGCATCTAACTCGTTTAAAACAATGTCTATATTATCTGGCCCAATACCTGTAGAAATTACAGATATTCTTTTATTATTTAGAGTTCCTGTAGTAGTTTTAAACTCTCTTTTTTGAGTAGTAAACTCAATATTATCAAAATGTTGAGTAATTTTATCAACCCTGTATTGATCACCAACAAATATTATAGTGTTTGCAATATCTTTTGGTTTTAAATTTAAATGGTAAACACTACCATCAGGATTTAAGATTAATTCAGATTCTTTTATTGGCATTTTAAGAGGTAATTTGTAAGAGCTTATTTGCCTTGTTGTTGTACAAAAAGCTGTATTTTTTAGATCCACCAAGATAAGAAATATCATTTCTTAAATCAGCATAAAAGTTATTTTGAATGTCTAAAACTTCTTTTCCCTTTTTTGTCAATTTTACAGGGTTAAAAGAGTAAAATAGTTTTCTTAAGTTATTAATGCTTTTTTCAAACTGTACATCTCCATAACCGTAATCGTTATCAGTAGAAAGTAACTGTAAAATTAATTTGTTTTTTGATTCAGTTTGATGCAAATCAGCAGTTTTTAAAATAGTATTTTCAATTTGGTTTAAACCATTTTCTATTGATGGAAAACGTTTTAAATGCATTGCTATGGCTGATGCTAAATATTTAAATGGTGAGTTCTCATTTAGTTTATAAACAGTTTCTAAACGTAAAGGAGAATCTGAACAATACAATTGCCAGATATAATCTGCATAAGCTATATCATCATCTGTAAGCGTAATTCTTTCTTTAAAATGCTGTTGAATCTGTTCTTCATTTAATTCTGGTAAAGCATATAACTTAGTTGTTTTGTCTATTTTACCACTGCAAACTAAAGAAATATGATAGCCTTTTCTGTAACGTTTTAACCAACTTAACACAGCAATCATATTAATTTGACAGAACAAATCATGCTCAAACCAAAGTACAATTTCTTGTTGTTTTTTTTGATTACAAAGGGCTCTGTATTCTTTTAATGTATAATCTATAAAGTTTTTTTTGGTGATTTTATAAGATGATTTTAAAAACTCGAACCTGTTTTTCCAAAAAGGTTCACTACCAACATCTGTTGTTGTTTTGCCTTCGCAAAGCATTTCTCGCCAAGTAATAAACTCCCCTGAAAAGTGTAAACTTTTTAGATAATTTGTTGTGCTATCTCCATTTGTAATGTGTAAAATTGATGCCCCCATAATTTAATAACAAAGAATTTTAAATTTTGTTGTTGGTCTTTATTAACCACCAACTCGTTTTACTTTAAACCCTTTATCTTTTAACATAGCCATTATTGTATCTCTATAATCACCTTGAATGATTATTTTATCATCTTTAAAACTACCACCAACAGAAAGCTTTTTTTTAATTTCTTTGGCAAGTATTTTAAAATCGGATGTTGCACCTGTATAACCTTCTAAAATGGTTATTGGTTTTCCTTTTCTTTTTTCGTATTTACATAAGATAGGGTCTTCTTGAAGCCAAATATTTGAGGCTTCTTTTTGGGGTTCAGGGGTTTCTTGATGTTCTGGAAATAAGTTTTTTAATTGATCTTTTAAATCCATTTTTTTATGTATTCAGTCTTTAATGTTCAGTTTGCTGAAATTAATTACTATTTTTTTAAGCCTAGTTCTCTTAAACGCTCGTCTAAAAACTCTCCAGCTGTAATATCTTCGAATTTTTTAGGATTATTTTCATCAATACAATTTTCTAAAACATCTAATTTCATATCAGAAACAGGATGCATGAAAAACGGAATTGAATAACGAGAAGTACCCCACATTTCTTTTGGTGGGTTTGTAACTCTGTGAATAGTAGATTTTAATTTGTTATTGCTATGTCTAGATAACATATCACCCACATTAATCATTAATTCATCTGGCTCAGCCATAGCATCTATCCATTCTCCTTTATGGTTTTGCACTTGTAAACCTTTACCTTGTGCACCCATTAATAAGGTTATTAAGTTAATGTCTCCATGAGCTGCT
>CAXBAC010000281.1:0-3439 GCA_963973485.1 uncultured Polaribacter sp.
TTAAACCTGGTAAACCATCATATTTCCAAGGACCACCAACAGGTAACTTTGTAGAAAACCAAGCTTCATATTTTCTTCCACGAAAATTCATGGTTGCCAATTGACATGTATATCCTAAAATTTCTTTTGATTCATTTAAAATTTCCCAATTGAAAATATCCAAAGAATCTTTAACAACAAAGTATTTGTAAGCAACTTCATGTTTAGAATGTAATTCTCTCGTTTCATAATCTTTATAAACAACACTTATATTTTTTCCTTTCGGTGTAAAATAAAGCACAGTGTTAGATTCATCTCCTTCTATTAAATTTTTTGTGGTTTCTATTTTATTTTTTCTATTGTAAATAGACTTATTAAACTCAATAAATTTAGTATATTCGTATATAGAAACAAATGGCGTTATGCCATCTCCAACAGATAAAACTCTCTCATATTGTACTTGATATAAATTTAAAGTATCTTTTTGACAATGTGTTTTTAAGACAAAAAACAATAGAAAGAATAGAGTAATAGTTTTTTTTAACATAACCTATTATAAAAAAGTTTTAAGAAATATTTTAAAAATATTTCTCAAAACTAGATATTTAATTTTATAAACTTAAATATTTATTCTTGATCATTTAATCTATTAATTGTTGCTATAGCTAATTTAATAACTGTACTTCTACAATTGGCTTTAGCTTCTGTTTCTGTAGAACCAAATCCTAAAGCATAAATTTTCCTAGTTTCGCCAGTTTCACGATTTACAATTGTTACAGAACACCCAATACTTCCTAAATATTGGCTAGCTTTATTTAAAGTATTTTGAATTTTAGAATTCTCAAATTCATAGTTATTGGTTTCAATTTTTGTCTCTTCTAAATTTGATAAGCTGTTAGCAAAACTTGATAATGTAAAAAACATTAAAAAAATTAATAAGATCTGTTTCATAATATTTTGTTTTTATAGTTATTAAGCTCACAATATAAATATAAATATAAATATAGCAAAGAAATAAATTAAAATCTTTAAAAAATTGCCTTTAAAAATAGTACTATAGCAAGAACTATTAATAAATAATCAAGAATATGTAGCTTATGGCTTAAAAGGGATATTACAATTTTGTGACTTTAGGTTAACTGCAGCATTTGGCTCAGCTTTGTCTGGTAACAACGTACCTAAAACAACAGCATTCTCTATTGGTATTTTTAACACTTTCTAAAAAATCTTTTTTATCTAATTTCTATTCTCTTTTTATAAAAAGTATCTTTGCACTTTAAAATTAAGAAAATGGAATCTAATGTTCGAGTGCGTTTTGCACCAAGCCCAACAGGACCTTTACATATTGGAGGTGTAAGAACAGCTTTATATAACTATTTATTTGCTAAAAAACACAATGGAACTTTTGTGTTAAGAATAGAAGATACAGACCAAAATAGGTATGTAGCCAATGCAGAGCAGTATATAATTGATGCTTTAAATTGGTGTAATATTCCTTATGATGAAGGCATCAATAAAAACGAAAAATTTGG
The DNA here is from genome assembly GCA_963973485.1 of uncultured Polaribacter sp. GTDB lineage: Bacteria > Bacteroidota > Bacteroidia > Flavobacteriales > Flavobacteriaceae > Polaribacter. The sequence continues at coordinate 1,512 of CAXBAC010000281.1, forward strand.
GCCTTATAGACAATCTGAACGCAAACATTTGTATAAAAAATATGCAGCTATTCTTTTAGAAAAAGGATGGGCATATTATGCTTTTGATACTTCAGAACAACTAGATGCACACAGAAAAGGACATGAAGCAGAAGGTAAAACTTTTATTTACAATTGGCACAATCGTGAAAAAGGGCGTTTGGTAAACTCATTAGTTTTATCTGATGAAGCTGTACAAGAAAAAATAAATTCTGGAGAGAATTACGTAATCCGTTTTAAAAGTCCACAAGATGAAACTTTAGAAATGGAAGATGAAATTCGTGGTAAAATATCTATAGATACAAATACTTTAGATGATAAAATTCTATTTAAAAGTGATGAAATGCCAACCTATCATTTAGCTAATATCGTAGATGATCATTTAATGGAAATTAGCCATGTAATTCGTGGTGAAGAATGGTTACCATCTATGGCTTTACATGTTTTATTATACAGAGCTTTCGATTGGCAAGCACCAAAATTTGCGCATTTACCTTTAATTTTAAAGCCTGTTGGTAAAGGAAAATTGAGCAAAAGAGATGGAGATAAACTAGGTTTTCCTGTATTTCCACTAGCTTATTCTAATGAAAAAACCAACGAAGTTTCACGTGGTTATAAAGAAGATGGTTATTTTTCTGAAGCTGTAGTAAACATGTTGGCTTTCTTAGGTTGGAATCCTGGAACAGAACAAGAAATCTTTTCTTTAGAAGAATTGATTAAAGAATTCGATTTAAAGAGAGTTAGTAAATCTGGAGCCAAATTTAATCCTGATAAAACAAAATGGTTTCAGCAACAATACATGCAACAAAAAGACGATGCTGAATTAACAAATTTATTCTTGCCTATTTTAGAAGAAAAAGGAATAAACAAGGAAAAAGATTATGTGCAAAAAGTTGTAACTGCAGTAAAAGAAAGAGCTGTTTTTGTTGAAGATTTTTGGGAATTATCAAGCTTCTTTTTTGAAACTCCAACAGATTTTGATGCAAAAGCAAGTAAGAAAAACTGGAAAGAAACTACACCAGCATTAATGCAAGAATTAGTTGCTGTATTAGCAACTATTAATGATTTTTCATCAGCAAATACAGAAAAAGTAGTCAAAGAATGGATTTCTGGCAAGGAAATTGGTTTTGGTAAAGTAATGCAACCTTTACGTTTAAGTTTAGTTGGTAAATTAGCAGGCCCACATTTGTTTGATATCATGTCTATGGTTGGTAAAGAAGAAACCATTATTAGAATAGAAAATGCAATTAAAAATATTTAAATTATGAAAAAATATATTTTACTACTATTTGTTTTTACAAGTTTTTTAGCTCATAGCCAATTTGGTGGTAACAGAATGAGAAATCAACGTCAAATGCAAATGCCACAAACGCCAAGACCTACTCCAGAACCAAATTTTGAAGTTGAAAAATACTTAGGAATTATAATCTATGATATTGAAAAAGCTGCAAAAAAATCGAAAATAAAACTATCATCAGATACAGGTAAAGCGTTTTCTGCATTGTTAACAAACTACAATAAAGAAATTAAAGATATTAAAAGAATAAATAGTTTTACCTTAAAAAGTACTAAAGAAATGATGGAAAACTTTCAGAAAAATGCTAGAGAAACTAGAGATTTTTCTAAAAGTACTCAAGTGCAACAAAAAATGGTAAAAGACCTTACTCCTATCTCTGAAATTTTAAAACAAAAAGATAGAGCTTTTGATAAAAAAATAAAAGCATTACTCTCTGAAAAACAATATAGTAAATGGATTAAGTACAATAGAAAAATGTACAAAGTTTTTCCTGAAGATGAAGAAGAGGAAAAAATTAAAGAATAAATAAATACCCTGAAAACATAAAAATTTTCAGGGTTTTTTATTGATAATCAGTAAATCATGGTCGGCGTAACGACCACACTGATCTTCG
>CAXBAC010000282.1:0-3428 GCA_963973485.1 uncultured Polaribacter sp.
CTTGCGTAGTTTTTTTGATTATTTGGTTTTTGAAGATTATAGAGAAACAAACCCTACAGATTTAATTGAAACCCCAAAAATAGGAAGAAAACTTCCAGATACGTTATCTGAAAACGAAATTAATGCGCTTATTGCTGCAATAGATTTAAGTCATCCACAAGGAGAAAGAAATAGAACAATTTTAGAAACCATGTATAGTTGTGGTTTACGAGTTAGTGAAGTAATAACTTTAAAATTATCTGATCTGTTTTTTGATGAAGGTTTTATTAAAGTTACAGGAAAAGGAAACAAAGAACGTTTTATACCAATACATTACAATGCACAAAAATTAATTTCTAGATATATTATTGATAACAGAACTTTAGTATCACCCAAAAAAGATTTTGTAGATACATTATTTTTAAACAGACGTGGAAGAGGGTTAACAAGACAAATGATTTTTACTATTTTAAAAGATTTAGCCTTAGAAATAAATTTGAATAAAAAAATTAGTCCACATACTCTGCGTCATTCATTTGCAACACATTTGTTAAAAAATGGTGCTGATTTAAGAGCAATTCAGCAAATGTTAGGACACGAAAGTATTACTACCACAGAAGTTTACGTGCATTTAGATAATAGTTATTTAAAAGAAGTTTTAGATACGTTTCATCCAAGAAGATAACAAGTATTTTAAAAAATAAAAAATCCTACTATTTAAAGTAGGATTCAAATATTTGATGTGTAACTTTTTTTTATTTAGCCACATTAACAGCTCTAGTTTCTCTAATTACAGTAACTTTTACTTGACCAGGATACGTCATATCATTTTGAATTTTTTGAGAAATATTAAATGATAATTCTGATGCTTTAGAGTCGTTTACTTTTGTGCTTTCTACCATAACTCTTAATTCACGACCAGCTTGAATAGCATAAGCTTTTTGAACTCCGCTAAAACCAAACGCTACAGCTTCTAAATCTTTTAATCTTTGTATGTAAGAATCTAATACTTGTCTTCTTGCTCCAGGTCTTGCTCCAGAAATAGCATCACAAACTTGAACAATAGGTGATATTAAACTTTTCATTTCTATTTCATCATGGTGAGCTCCAATAGCATTACAAACATCTGGTTTTTCACCATATTTTTCAGCCCATTCCATACCAAGAAGTGCGTGAGGAAGTTCGCTTTCTGCATCTGGTACTTTACCTATATCATGAAGTAAGCCAGCACGTTTTGCAACTTTAGAGTTTAAGCCCATTTCTGCAGCCATAATTCCACAAAGGTTTGCTACTTCCCTAGAGTGCTGTAATAAGTTCTGCCCATAAGATGAACGATATTTCATTCGACCAACAGCTTTTACTAACTCAGGATGTAAGCCATGTATTCCTAAATCAATAACAGTTCTTTTACCAACTTCTATAATTTCTTGAGAAATTTGTTTTTCTGTTTTCTTTACGACTTCTTCGATTCTTGCAGGGTGAATTCTACCATCTGTAACTAACTTGTGCATAGACAAACGTGCAATTTCTCTACGAACAGGATCAAAACAAGAAAGAATGATTGCTTCTGGAGTATCATCTACAATAATTTCTACACCAGTTGCAGCTTCTAAAGCTCTAATGTTACGTCCTTCTCTACCAATAATTCTACCTTTTACATCATCTGATTCTAAATTAAAAACAGAAACACAGTTTTCTACAGCTTGCTCAACACCAACTCTTTGTATAGTTCCTAATACTACTTTTCTTGCTTCTTGTTCAGCAGTAAGTTTAGCTTCTTCTATAGAAGTTTGTACAAAAGCCATAGCTTCTGTTTTTGCTTCATCTTTTAAAGACGATACCAATTCTTTTTTAGCATCTTCTGCAGATAAACCAGAGATTTGCTCTAACATATCTACATGGCGCTTGTGCATTTTTTCTAACTCCTCTTCTTTCTTTTCTAGAAATTCTAATTTAAAGTCGTAGTCTTTTTCTTTTTGTTCTAAGATTGATTAAGTCTTTTATTTTTATCTTGTTCAGAAGCAACTTTAGATTCTCTGTCTCTAATTCTTTTCTCTACATCAGAAATCTTTTTCTCTCGAGATAAAATTACTTTTTCATGTTCAGCTTTTAGCTCAATAAATTTTTCTTTTGCTTGTAAAATTTTATCTTTTTTAATTGATTCTGCATCAATTTTAGCTTCTTTTAAGATAGCAGCAGCTTCTTTCTTTGTGTCGTTTAAAATTTTTTGACCTTTAGATTTTTCTATGTATTTAAATATCATAAAACCTAAAGCTATACCTACTAAAACTCCCATAATAATGGGAAGTATCATTCCTTCCATAATGTAAATTTATATATAAAAAAAGCCTACATTAGTTGGTTTTTTTTAAACTCCAATATGACATTTATAGGGCTAACTAACTGTTCAAGAATCCACTTGAAACTAAAATAATTTAGTTGCTATGGCATGCTTTAGTAGTTAAGACTCACCCTTCATAATAGAATAGTGTTGAGTTTAATAAACAATTACTAACGTAGGCAGTGTGTTGTTAATGTATTTTAATGAACTTAATCTAAATGTGCACTAACCAATTTTGTGAGCGCATTTAATTTTTCTAATTCTTCTTTATTTGTATCGTTTTTAGTTAAAGATAAGATTTCTAATTTTGATGCAAATTGTAAAGCAGACATAGCCAAAACATCTTGTTTATCGCTTACTGCATAATTTTGTTCGTACTTAGAAATTAATTTATTAATTGCATTTGCAGCTTTACGCATCGCTTCTTCTTCTTTAGTGTTGTTTACACTTAAAGGATAAGTTCTGCCTGCAATAACAATGTTAATCTTTAATTTATTCACAATGTAAAGAACTTTATTCTTGTAACTGAACAATACATTTATCTATCTCTTTGATTAATGAATTTATTTTCAGTTTTGTATCTTTTGTATTTGTACTACTGCATTCAATAGTTTTGGCTACTTTTAGCAAATCAAATTCTTTTTTTTGTGTTGCTAACATCTGCTCTTTTTCTAAAACCTGATGCTGTAATGATGTATTATCTTGAAGCAATATTTGATTTTCCTTTTTTAAAAACTCATAATTTGAAAGCAGGTTTTGCAACTTTTTTTCAAGTAAATGAATCGCTTCTAGTGTATTACTCATCTTAAACTTTAGAATATACTATCTCTACAAAGTTAGCATTCTGTTTTAAATTTTCCAACATTTAATTGCTTTTTTAATAATTAACTGATGTTTAATGATTTACAAAAAGAATCATTTTTACTATTTTTACCTAAAATTATTGCCTTTTGAAAAAAATATTAAGACCAACTTTTTTGTTATTTTATTTGATATCATTCTCACAAGAAAAATATCCACAAGACTATTTTAGAAACCCTTTAGATATCCCTACTTTATTAGGCGGTTCTTTTGGTGAACTCAGAAACAATCACTTTCATGCTGGTGT
>CAXBAC010000283.1:0-3421 GCA_963973485.1 uncultured Polaribacter sp.
GATTTAATTGAAATGGTTGGCTCAAAAATAGATGATGCTTTTATAACATCTTCTGTAAAAAACGGATCATTTTCAGAGAATATAGATAGAAATAGCTTAAAAATTGTTTTTACTTCCTTACATGGAACCTCTATAAAATCTGTGCCAGCTGCTTTACAAAAAGCAGGTTATACAGATGTTCATATTGTTAAAAAACAAAAAGAACCTAATGGCGATTTTCCAACAGTAAAATCACCAAATCCAGAAGAACCAGAAGCTTTACAAATGGCTATTGAATTAGCTAATAATATTGGTGCTGATATTGTTATTGGTACAGATCCTGATTGTGATAGACTTGGTGTTGCTGTAAGAGATTTAGAGGGAAACATGAAGTTATTAAATGGTAACCAAACCATGGTTGTTATGACAGCTTTTCTACTTAAGAAATGGAAATCTGAAGAAAAGCTTAATGGAAATCAGTTTATTGGTTCTACAATTGTTTCTACAGAATTGGTAAATAAAATTGCAGCTAACTATAATGTTGAAACGAAAATTGGATTAACAGGCTTTAAATGGATAGCTAAAATGGTTGTCGATTTTCCTGAGTTAGATTTTATTGGTGGTGGAGAAGAAAGTTTTGGCTATATGGTTGGTGATTTTGTAAGAGATAAAGATGCTGTAACAGCAACTTTATTAGCTTGTGAAATTGCAGCTTATGCAAAACAAAATGGAAGTTCTTTTTATAAAGAGTTACTAAATATTTATGTTACAAACGGTTTTTACAAAGAACACCTTATTTCTATAACTAAAAAAGGAATGGATGGTGCTGCTGAAATACAAAAAATGCTTAGTGATATGCGCAACAATCCACTAACTGAAATTGATGGTGAGCAAATAGAATCTCTTTCTGATTATCAAGCATCAACAAAGAAAAACTTAATTACAGGTGAAGTTACTAGCATAGATATTCCTAAATCTAATGTACTTATATATCAAACTAAATCTGGAACTAGAATCGCTGCAAGACCAAGTGGAACTGAACCAAAAATTAAATTTTACTTTAGTGTAAATACTACATTAGACACCATAGAAAATGCAACTAAAGTTGAAACAGAATTGGATGCAAAAATTCAACGTATTATAAAAGAGATGAAATTGAATTAATGAGTTATTTTAAAGATATTCTAAAATACGAGAGAAAGTACAGGAAGTTTACGCTATTAAACGTGCTCTTCAATATATTTTATGCCATTTTTAATGTTTTATCTGTTTTAGCATTTATACCTGTTTTAGGAATATTATTTGAAACTGATAAAGAAGTTGTTACAAAACCTACGTATGAAGGATTTACTAAGATTGGTGGTTTTCTAAAAGACAGTTTCTATTATTTCGTATCAGAAAAAATTGAAAACGAAGGTCAAATAAATACTTTACTATTTATTTGTATACTGGCATTATCTTTATTTTTTCTAAAAAACCTTTTTAGATATTTAGCTTCTTATGTAATCACTTTTTTAAGAACTGGTGTTGTAAAAGATATCAGAGACGAGTTATACCATAAAATTGTTGAACTACCTATAGCCTACTTTACTGAAAAAAGAAAAGGAGACATTATTGCACGAATGACAGCAGATGTTCAAGAAGTAGAAATATCCATATTAACATCAATAGAAACCATTGTTAGAGAGCCTCTTACAGTTGTAATTGCAATTTCTATTATGCTTTTTATGAGTGTAAAATTAACTTTATTTGTATTTATTTTATTACCAGTTTCTGGTTTTATTATTTCATCAATAAGTAAGAAGTTAAAAGCAAAATCTGTAAAAGCACAGAAAGAAACAGGTACATTTTTATCTTTTATAGAAGAAACGCTAACTGGTTTAAGAGTTATAAAAGGATTTAATTCAGAAAGAATTATTGAAGATAAATTTAACAACTCAACAAAAACATTTAGAAATTTAATGACGAGTGTTTTTCATAGGCAAACTTTAGCATCGCCAATGAGTGAGTTTTTAGGTTCTGCTACCATTATTGCAATTTTATGGTTTGGTGGTAGAGAAGTATTGTCTAACACAAGTTCTTTGCAACCAGATGAATTTATGGGGTATATTGTATTATTTTACACGGTTTTAAATCCTATAAAATTAATTACAACTTCGTATTATAACATTCAAAAAGGAGAAGCTTCTGCAGAGCGAATTATGCAGGTTTTAAATACTGAAAATAGTATTAAAGACAAACCAAATGCAATTACAAAAACTAATTTTACTTCTAAAATAGAGTTTAAAAACATCTCTTTTAAATACAAAGAAGATTATGTTTTAAAAGACTTTTCTTTAACAATAAACAAAGGTGAAACTGTTGCACTTGTTGGGCAATCTGGAAGTGGAAAATCTACATTAGCTAACCTTATTACTCGTTTTTATGATGTTAATAAAGGTGATATTTTTATTGATGATAACAACATAAAAGATATTACAAAAAAATCTTTAAGAGATTTAATGGGTATTGTTACTCAAGATTCTATTTTATTTAACGATAGCGTAGAAAACAACATAAAACTAGGTACAGAAAATGCAAGTAAAGAAGCTATTTTAGAAGCCTCTGAAATTGCAAATGCAAACGAGTTTATTCAGAATTTACCAGATGGATTTGAAACCAACATTGGTGATAGTGGAGGAACGCTTTCTGGAGGACAAAAACAACGATTGTCTATTGCAAGAGCTGTTTTAAAAAATCCGCCAATAATGATTTTAGATGAAGCCACATCTGCCTTAGACACAGAATCTGAACAATTAGTACAAGTTGCTTTAGAAAAAATGATGCAAAATAGAACCTCTTTAGTAATTGCTCATAGATTATCTACCATTCAAAAAGCAAATACTATTGTTGTAATGAAAAAAGGGCAAATTGTAGAACAAGGTAAACACGATGAATTACTAGCTAAAAAAGGAGAATATTTTAAGCTAGTAACCATGCAATCACTTTCTTAAATTACTGTAATTCAATAATCAAATCTTCAGAATTTACAAGTGCACCCTCTTTTAGAATTATCTTTTTAACTACTGCTTCTTCTGTTGCTGTTATTGTTGTTTCCATTTTCATAGCTTCAATTATAAATAAGGGTTGATTTTTTATCACCTTATCTCCTTTTTTAACCAATATTGTAGACAATAAACCTTGCAAAGGAGCTCCTATCTGTTTTGTATCAGATTTATCAACTTTAGTATTTGTTATTGTTTGCACTTTTATTGACTCATCTTTAACCTGAACAGTTCTTGCTTGCCCATTTATTCTAAAGTACACAGTAACCATACCTTCATCATTAGGCTTACCAATAGAATCTAATGAAATTAAAAGTGTTTTTCCTCTATCTAAATCAACAGTAATCTCCTCTCCTCTTTCCATTCCAAAAAGAAATTTTTGGTTGGTAAATTTGTTA
>CAXBAC010000284.1:0-3398 GCA_963973485.1 uncultured Polaribacter sp.
ACTGAAGCCCCAGTAGATATTCAATTTTATTGGGAAAGCAGTAAAGCAGGAAATAGAGCAGCATTAGCAGCAATGAAACCAGGTGTAAAAGGTGTTGCAATAGATGCAGCTCAAAGAATATTAATGAAAGCTGCAAAAAGTGAATATGTTATGTGGTCTACAGGACATCCAGTGGGTTATGTTGCACACGATGTTGGTCCAAATCTTGGAGGTTCTCAAGCCTCACATGTTAGAGCTGCAGCTCAAAAGGAATTAAAAGAAGGTATGACTTTTGCTTTTGATGGTTTTCATGCTTGGAAACTTGCAGATGGAACTGAAAAAACAATCTCTGTAGAAGAAATGGCTGTGGTTACCAAAGATGGTGCACGTTATTTAACAAAACCACAAGAGGAATTGATTTTGATAGGTAAACGTTAGTTTGTTATTCATCAAAATTATTGACATCCTCAGGTTTTAATTCTAAATAAAAATCGATGGATGTTATTAGCTCCTTTGCAAAATTTAAAAGATCATCAATCATATAGACGTGTTCATTTAAAATTTGAATTCTAATTTTTAGTGCATTCAGTAAATCTAATTGGGTACCTGTATTTTTTAATCTATTTTCAATAAGTAGTTTAAAGGTTTTATTTTCTGCAGTAAGATAGCTTTCATTTTCCTTTACATCCTCTTCAAACATTGTAATCTGACTCAGTTGTTTAATGGTTGGATATACTTCTGGATAAAAAATATTGTCGAAATTATTTTTCACAATTTCAAAGTTTTCTTGTGATAATAAGTAGAAGTTTATAATATTAATGCTCAGTTCTTTATCTTTAATCAAACTTAATTGTCCAGAAGAAACTAACTCAGAATAGGTATTATTTATGTTAGGAAAATTATAGGTTTCTATTAAAAAGTTCAACTTATCATTTAAGCTATCTACCTTCTTGAAGTTTTTAGATGTTACAAAACCTTTTAAAACAGATTTGGCAACATCAATAGACTCTAAGCTATGTCTTTTCATGTCTTTCAGTATCTTTTTTTGATATTCGATGTCTTCTACAATATTTATCAAATACCATTCTTCTTTTTTTAAGTTTTCACTTTCTAGATTCCAATTGTTAAATTGTAACGCTAATAAAATTCCAATAACTACTAATAGAATTTCACCAATTGCATATAATATATAATTACCAAGTCTTTTTTCGAAGAGAAGTTTTCTACGAATGTTTTTAAAAAGTTGTATCATAAAATTTTATTGGATGTTCTAAATATAGTAAAATTGTATCAATCTGAATTTTAAGGATTTATAGTTTAATGATTATTTGAAATCATATCATAAAAAAAATCAACTGAAATCAATTATATTTGCTTCACAAAAAAATTACAATGACATTAATAAAATCAATATCAGGAATTAGAGGTACAATTGGCGGAAAAACTGCAGATAATTTAACCCCAATTGATGCTGTTAAATTCGCATCTGCTTATGGTGCTTTTATCAAAAAAAGAAACCCGAATAAAAATAAATTAACAGTTGTAATTGGTAGAGATGCTCGTATTTCTGGCAAAATGATTTCTAGTTTAGTTGCTAATACTTTAGTAGGTTTAGGGATTAATGTTATAGATTTAGGTTTATCTACAACACCAACAGTTGAAGTAGCTGTGCCTTTAGAAAATGCAGATGGAGGAATTATTTTAACAGCATCTCACAATCCAAAACAATGGAATGCTTTAAAATTATTAAATGAAAAAGGTGAGTTTTTAAATGGAGAAGATGGAGAGCAAATTTTAGCTTTAGCAGAAAGTGAAGATTTCTCTTTTGCTGAAGTTGATGATTTAGGAGAATACTCAAAAAACAGCACTTATTTACACAAACACATTCAAGAAGTTTTAAACTTAGAATTGGTTGACGTGGATGCTATAAAAGCTGCTAATTTTAAAGTTGTAGTTGATGGTGTAAACTCTACAGGAGGATTATTTATTCCTGCTTTATTAAAAGAATTAAATGTAGAATGTGTTGAGTTGTATTGTACCCCAAATGGTCAATTTCCTCACAATCCAGAACCTTTAAAAGAACACTTAACAGATATTTCTGAATTGGTTGTTAAGGAAAAAGCAGATTTTGGTATTGTTGTAGATCCAGATGTTGATAGACTTGCAATAGTTTCTGAAGATGGTTCTATGTTTGGTGAAGAATATACACTTGTTGCTTGTGCAGATTATGTTTTAGGAAGACTTAATGGAGGAAACACAGTGTCTAATTTATCATCTTCTAGAGCATTAAGAGATGTTACTGAAAAACATGGTGGAACTTACACAGCTTCTGCAGTTGGAGAAGTAAATGTGGTTATTAAAATGAAAGAGACCAATACTGTAATTGGGGGAGAAGGAAATGGAGGAATTATTTATCCAGATTCTCATTATGGAAGAGATTCTCTAGTAGGTGTTGCTTTATTTTTATCTCATTTGGCACATAAAAAAATGTCTTGTAAAACACTTAGAGATTCATATCCAAGTTATTTTATGAGCAAAAATAAAATACAATTAACTCCAGAAATAGATGTAGATAACATTCTAGAAACGATGGCAAAAAAATATGCCAATGAAGATGTAAATACAATTGATGGTGTAAAAATTGATTTTGCTGAAGAATGGATACACTTACGTAAATCTAATACAGAGCCAATTATTCGAATTTATACAGAGGCAAAATCTCAAGCTGCAGCAGATAATTTAGCAGAGCGATTTATTAAAGAAATTAAAGCAATTATAAACTAGGTTTAAATGAATTTAGAGCAGTATTTTTCTCAATTTAGAGATCAAATTATTGGTATTGATCAAAAATTCAATTCACCTTATGGAGAAAAAGATTTAATATATTGTGATTGGACTGCAAGTGGTAGATTGTATAGACCAATTGAAGAAAAAATAAGTAATGAATTTGGCCCTTTTGTAGCAAATACACATACAGAAACTTCAACTTCTGGAGCAGCAATGACATTAGCATACCATGAAGCTCGAAAAATTATCAAACAACATGTAAATGCAAATGAAAATGATGTTTTAATAACTACAGGTTCTGGAATGACAGGTGTTGTGAATAAATTTCAACGAATTTTAGGGCTAAAAGTTGCTGAAAATTTGAAAGAGTATACCAAAATTCCAGAAGATGCAAAACCTATTGTTTTTGTGTCGCACATGGAGCATCACTCAAACCAAACATCTTGGATAGAAACTATTGCAGATGTTGAAGTAGTTCCTTGTGATGAAGATGGTTTATTATGCTTAAAAGAGTTTGAAAAATGTATTAAAAAACATGAGCACAGAGCTATAAAAATTGCTTCAATAACTTCATGTTCTAATGTTACTGGTATAAAAACCAATTATCATAAAGTTGCAAAATTAATTCACGC
>CAXBAC010000285.1:0-3369 GCA_963973485.1 uncultured Polaribacter sp.
ATCAAACTTAGGAGTCATTTAAACTATTTATAGTACTTTTCCTATTATAATAGCTTTGCTAGAACCTTTATTTTTAAAAGTAAAATTCAACCCAATATATATTCTTTTTGGAATATTAGTTTTAAGTGGTTTGTATATTTTAACACCTGAATTTAGCCTAGAAAGTACACAAGCAAAAGGAATACTTTTTGGGGTGTTTTCTGCATTTTGTTACGCTGTTCGAATTTTAATACTAAAACAACATGTAGCTAAGTATAATGGAACTATGCTTATGTTCTATCAAACTGTAATTATTACAATCTTACTTTTTCCAACATTGTTTTTTATGGATTTATCTGGGTTGTCAACTCAGTACCCATACATTTTGTTGTTAGCTTTCTTAACAACGGCTGTTGGCCATAGCTTAATGCTACATTCTTTAAAACATTTTTCTGCAGCAACAACAAGCATTATAAGTAGTTTACAACCAATTTTTGGTATAGTTTTAGCCTTTGTTTTTTTACAAGAAATACCTTCTATAAATACTTTTTGGGGAGGTAGTTTAATTTTGGTAACAGTTGTAATAGAGAGTTTAAGAAGTAAAAATTAAAACAATTCCTTATTAGAAATGTCTAAATAATTACGTTTTACAAAAGCTAAGATTGTTTCTAAAATTTCGCCCATATTCTCACAATCTTTAAACTTTACATCGCCTACATATTGTATTAAATGTTTTTTTAGAAGCTCTACGTTTTCTGGATAAGAGATAGTATCATTTTTCATACATTTTATCAAACGTAAAGTTCTTCTAGGTGTAGTAATCATCCTTTTTGCCATGAAAGAACGTTCTTCAATTTTATACTGTCTAATAGAATCGTTTTGTAGTTTTCTACCCACCATTTCTATCATTTTAAAATTCTCTTTCATAAACTGAAGATTATACACTTTTAAGTTACCCTCAAAAGATTGCTGATCGAAATCTATGGCTCTAATTTTGTATATAATTTGGTCGAAATCGTGAGTTGGTGTAATTACGTAATTATAAGAACGCATATCTCCCAACAAACGAATTAAACATCGTTCTTTAAACTTTACAAACTCTTTTGCTATTTGTGCTTTTTCTAACTCTGTACAGGTTGGTAAAATATCTTTAATAAAATCATCTCCAGGAATTCCTGCAATATGTTCTTCTATTAAAGTATCTCCATGCACCAAAAAGTTCATACTATGAGGTGATAAAATATGCTCTAATTCTAAGCCGTAAATACGAGAAGCATCAGCTTTTTTAACATAAAAATACGTAAAGTTATCATTTAAAATATTTCGAATTTTAATACGAAAAGGTTTAGAGTTTCCAAACGTACAATAGTCCACAGCATCAACATTTAAGAAAGGAATAGTTTCATCATTTCCATCAGAATGAAGTCTGGCATATACTTTTTTTAAACTTCTATCTATTTCTGCTCTATCAGAATCTGAGTAATAAGTTCTAACCCAAAGCGTGTCTTCATCATTTTTATCATATACAGTAACAGAACCTTGAAAACGCAATAAATCATCATAATAGATAGAAATTTTTATACTTCTTTCATAGTTTCTTAAATACGCATTCAGCATTTCGTTTACAGGAAATGCTGGCTTTTTTTTAGACATCAACTTCTTTTCTACTGCCATTTTCTTAGATTGATTTACTTCAAAAATACAAATGTTTAAATTATTTCAAACATTTTGCCTGGTAAAGGTTTTACAATACCTTTTAATTCCATTTGCAATAATATAGATGATAATTGAAAAATAGGAATGTTACATTCTAAAGCAATTACATCTAATAATTGTTGTCCTTTTGAATGCAAAAAATCGTATATTTTTTGTTCAGTTGGGTTTAATTCTAGAAAAAGTTGCTGCTGAACTACTTCTTTTGGTTTTGATTCAATATCCCAATTTAATAATTCTACAATATCTTTTGCAGAGGTTAATAATGTAGCTCTATTGTTTTTTATTAAGCTATTACAACCTTTGCTGTACACATCTGTACTTCTTCCTGGCAATGCAAAAACATCTCTATTATACGAATTTGCAATATCTGCAGTAACCAAAGAACCTCCTTTTTCTGCAGATTCGATAATAATAGTAGCTTTTGAAATTCCAGCTACAATTCTATTTCGTTTTAGAAAATTTTCACGTAAAGGTTGTTCTTCACTCCAAAATTCTGTAAAAAAACCACCATTTTCATTAACTTGATGAATGTATTTTTTGTGAACTTTAGGATAAATCTGTTCAAAACCATGAGCCAAAACAGCAATAGTTTGTAAATTGTGTTCTATTGCTGCTTTGTGAGCACATATATCAACTCCGTAAGCAAAACCACTTACAATTATTGGATTGTGTTCTTTTAAATTAGCAATTAATTCGTTGCAAAAAGAGCGTCCATAAGAACTCATGTTTCTAGTACCCACAATAGAAATAATTTTTCTATTCTCTAAATTAATGTTTCCATCTTTAAACATTAAAATAGGGCTATCAATACAATTTAAAAGGTTTTTAGGATAATCATCATCTAAAAAATAGGTGTAAGAAATAGCATTATCTCTAATATATTTTAACTCATTTTCTGCAGAAGTTAAGTTTCCTTTATCAAATAAATGTTTTATTGCATGAGCACCAATTCCATTTATTTTCGCTAAAGTTGATGGTTTTTCTTTAAACAGCTCAGCAACATTACCCACATTTACAATCAGTTTTTTGGCTGATACATCACCTATAGCTTTACTTTTTTGCAAACGTAAAGCAGCCAAAAGCATTTCGTCTTTCATTTGTAACAATTTGACAACCAATATATAAAATATTTGTTGATAAAATTTGCACTAAAAATATTCGAAACACTGCAAAATTTATATATTTGTTTATATGATTTTAGCCAATTACATAAAAGATTTATTGTACAGATACGATTGTGTAATCATTCCAAATTTTGGAGGTTTTATTACCAATAAAATAAGTGCAAAGTTTAACGTTGATTCATCTTGTTTTTATCCACCATCAAAACAAATAGCTTTTAATAGCCATTTAAAAGGTAATGATGGTTTATTAGCAAACTACATTTCATCAATAGAAAATATTTCTTTTGAAGAGGCTTCAAAATTTATTTCAACTACTGTTAACGACTGGAATACCAAGCTAGAAACTAATACTTTACAGTTAGAAGCTATTGGAACTTTATCACTTAATGATAAAAACCAACTTATTTTTGAACCTGAACTAGGAATAAATTATTTATCAGAATCTTTTGGTTTAGCCAAAGTTGATGCTACTGCTGTTGAAAGATACAAGCAAGAGGTAAAACCTTTAATTCCTGCAGATAAAGAAATTACTAAAAAAGGAGTTCCTGCT
>CAXBAC010000286.1:0-3369 GCA_963973485.1 uncultured Polaribacter sp.
ACCCATCTTTTAAAGTAATATCTGCAATTTCTGCAACATGTGTGTTGTGGCTATAATAAGCAGCAAAACCTTGGTAAACTCCTTCTTTAGAGTTCCCCCAATTTGCTTTTTCTCTAACCAACTTAATAGTATCTTCCATTCTTTGTCCAGAATACTCTATTTTTTCATCAGTGGTATTTTTTACATTCTGTAGTAAATCTAAACGCAATTGAATGGTATCTACACCTAATTCGTTAGCCAATTCATCAAAGAAAGATTGCTCTGCAAAGGCTAAGAAATTTGTGTAAGGAGCTCTCCAAGCACCTGTTGTAATGTTACTTGCGTAATTACCTGTATCTACTTTGTAATTTGGAATACACCCTGCAGGAAAAAAGTTAGGAATTAAACCATACATATTTCCATTAATTGCAGCTTCTTTTAAATGATATCCAGTAACTTGCCTATCTTTAAGCGATGCTTTTATTCTGTATTTAATTGCTGGTCTGTATGTACCAGCTGTCATATCATCTTCTCTAGAAAAAACTACCTTAATTGGTTTTTTTGCCAAACTAGAAATTTCAGCAGCTTCTAAAGCAAAATCACCATATAAACGTCTACCAAAACCACCACCCATTCTTGTCATTTCGCAATGAATAGTTTCAGGCTTACGATCCAACAGTTGTGCCACTCTATTTACTGTCCATTGAGGAGTTTGAATTGGCCCAACTAAATGTACTTTATCAGCAGTTACATTTGCATAAAAATTCATTGGTTCTAAACAATTATGAGGTAAAAAAGGCGAGTGATATGTTCTTTCAATAACTTTATCTGCAGTAGCAAAAGCCTTGTTTACATTACCATCTTCTCTTTCTGTTTTAAATTTCTTTCCATCTAAAATTTCTGTTAGAATTTTATCGTGGTTTTTTGTGCTTTCAGGTTTATTAGACTCCCAATTTGCAGTTAAGGCTTTTTTACCTTTCATAGCTGCCCAGGTTGAGTTTGCTAAAACAGCAACTTTATCACCAAATTTTATGACATCAGTAACACCATTTACACTTCTTGCTTTTGAATCATCAAAATCTACTAATTTTTCTCCAAAAGCAGGTGGTCTTAAAACAGAAGCAATCATCATATTATTAGCTTTGTAATCTAAGCCAAAAAGAGGTTTTCCTGTAATTATTTTATCAATATCTACATTTATGGCATCTTTACCAATAATTGTATAGTCTTTTGTTTCTTTTAGTTTTACATTTTCTGGTACTTCTAAAACAGCAGCTTCTTTTACAACATCACCATAACCCAATTCATCTCCATTTGCATTTGTAATAATACCTTTTGACGCTTTTAAAGAACCAGCATCAACATTCCATTTTAATGCTGCAGCATTGATCAGCATTTGTTTTGCAGTTGCTCCTGTTTGTCTTAATGCATCCCAACCTTGACGAATAGATTGGCTTCCTCCAGCAACTTGTCTTGTAAAGTTTTTTGTATCTAAAGCACCTTGTGCAACAGTAACTTTGTTCCAATCTACATCTAATTCTTCTGCAATAATCATTGGCATTGCTGTTTTTACACCTTGCCCAATTTCTGGATTTGGAGAAAAAATAGTAACATAACCATCATCAGAAATTTTAATGAATGCATTAAAATCGTTAAAGTTAAGATTGTCTATATCAACAGGCATTTCTGCTTCTGGTTTACAGGCTGTTAAAAAATTAAAGCCAATTAATAAGCCACCACTTGCTAAAGCTGATGTTTTTAAAAAATTTCTTCTACTAAAATTTGTATCGATTTGAGATTTCATTTTTATCAGTTTTATGTGGATTATGACATTTTTTCTGCAGCTACTTTTACTGCTTTTTCAATTCTATTATATGAAGCACATCTACAAATATTACCATGCATAGCTTGCCTAATCTCTTCTTCAGAAGGATTTTTATTATCAGCTAAAAAAGCTGAGGCAGTCATAATTTGGCCTGCTTGACAATAACCACATTGTGGAACATCAATTTCTTTCCAAGCTTCTTGAACAGGATGCTTACCATCTTCTGATAAGCCTTCTATAGTAGTAATTTTTACATCATCTAAAATAGATACTTGCATTTGGCAACTTCTTGTTGCAATACCATCTATATGTACAGTACAAGCACCACATTGTGCAATTCCACAACCAAATTTTGTGCCTACCATATTCAGTTCATCTCTTAAAACCCAAAGTAGAGGTGTATCTGCATCTGCATTTACTGAGAGACTTTTTCCGTTAATATTTAGTGTGTAGTTTGGCATAAGATTTTATTTTAGAATTGATGTTGTAAGTTACAAAAAATACTTTTTGAAATGATAATGGGAAATAATTTAACAAATACCTCTTTTTAAGAGGTTTTTTTATGACGAGAAAGAATAATTATCTACTTAAAAATTTTAGTAAAACAAAAAAACCTGAACTTTTACATTCAGGTTTACCTACAAAAAAAAATCAAATTATTTACTACCTAAAAGTAACAATTCGTTTACTAAAATTTCTGTCACATATCTTTTTTCTCCTTCTTTAGTATCATAAGATCTGTTTGTTAATTTACCTTCAACTGCAATTTCTTGGCCTTTGTTCACATAGTTTTCTACCACGTTTACTAAACCACCTTTTATAACAATATTGTGCCAAAATGCGCGCTCAACTTTGTTACCTGCTTTGTCTTTATAGCTATCATCTGTAGCCATTGAGAATTTGGCCATTTTATTGCCATCTTTAAAAGTTACTATTTCTGGGTCTTGACCCAATCTACCAATTAATTGTACTTTGTTTCTTAACGTATTCATAAGATAAGTTTTTATTATTATTGAATTTCATTAGTTCAATTCAACACTGCAAAGATGCAATGCAAGTCAAGTTTTACTCGGTTAACAAGTAATTACTTTCGGTTGTAATTGTTTGTAGTCGTTTGTAAACGAATATTTTTCTTATATTTACTCTATAAAATAGCCTATTATGAAATCTTTTAGAAATGAAAAATGGAAGCTATTTGAAAAAGAAAATTATAATGTTGATAAGGAGAAAATTTGCATCTCTAATTATGGAAGGGTAAAAAAAGAGGTATCTGATGATGTTTTTGTGCTTTTGCATATTGGTAAAATAAACAATTTTGAAACGTTTAGTTATCCTGTAAAAAACTCAAAAAGAAGGAAAAATTTTTATCTGCATAGAGCAGTTGGTTTTGCTTTTTTAGAACGTAAAGATGATGATAAGTTTATTATCCACATCAACCATAATTTGACAGATAATTATTATAAAAATTTAAAGTGGGTAAACCAAAAAGAATTAACAGCTCATCAATTAACCAATCCTAAAAGAAGGGCAAAATTTGGGATAAAACCTGGAGCAAAATTAACCGA
>CAXBAC010000287.1:0-3344 GCA_963973485.1 uncultured Polaribacter sp.
AAATATTTATGATGATGAATTAAGAGATAATATAGAATTAAATGACGTTGGTTACTTAATTGCAATGACTGGTAATGACGCTGTAAATAAATATGCTATAACTAATTTCTCCACTATTTTTGGTGAACATGGGGCATTTCGTTTGGCAACTTCTTTAGAGGTTATAAATGCAACAGATACAGAAAGACAAGGCTTCTTTACACCTAAAGACGATTATATAAATTTAAGTGAAGCTTTTAGAGAAAATCCAACTATTAAAGAAGTAACTATTAAATCGGAAGAAGAATATAATAATATTCTTACTTTACTTGCTAAAGAAGAAAAATCGATTCCATTGTTCATAGAAAGTGATGAAAACTTGTATTTAATTGCAGAGTTTGAAAAGGAGGGGTTTGATAAAAAAGATATTAAGCTTTCGTATTTAGGTAAAGAAATAGGGGATAGCTATAAGGTTAAAGAGGATAAAGAGTAATTATAAATCTAACTCAAAAGTTTGTCGTAATTTATCTAACATAGGATTCTTTTTAGATAAAATTTTATACTTACCAACATTACCATAAGCTTTCTTTTCCTCTATGGTTTTGTCTATCTTTATTTTTATAGCAATTCCATAGTTATTTAAAGATTCTCGTAAATAATTTAGAAATTTATATTTCCCTTCTTTAAAATGATCTTCAATTAAGGTACTTGGTAATTTTAAACCAATTACAAAGTTTTCTAATAATATCGGTTTACTTACTCCTAAAGCAGTTGCCATATTATTTTCTCCTTTTTTAATCATTTTTTTATGATAAACATCCCAACTCTGTTGTAGTTGCTTTTGTGTAAAAACTGTTTTTGGATAATTATCAAAATTCTCTTCTACATTAGTCTTCTTAACTTCTTTTTTATGATGAACACTTTTTAAAGAAAGCGATGATGCTCTTCTTGTTTGCGTATTTAGAATCGCTTTTTTTAAGGTAGGCTTAGGTTTCTCTGGATCTTTTGTTTGTTGATGATCAACAGACTTTTTAGTCAAAGGTTTTTCTATTGCTTTTTTAGCAGGAGAAAGTGATTGAAAAAATGTAGCAGGAATTATGTAATTAGCTGACTTTTTTTTTTCTCCATCAAAAGTGATAGAGGCAATCTGCATTAAAGTAAGTTCTACAAGTAATCGTTGGTTTTTGCTTGTTCTGTAATTTAAATCACAATCATTTGCTTTATTAATGGCTTGCATTAAAAAAGGAATACTTGCTTTTGTAGCTTGTTCTAAATACTTCTTTTTTGCAGAATCACCAACTTCTAGTAAAGCTATTGTTTCTTTATCTTTAGCAACTAACAAGTCTCTAAAATGACTCGCTAAACCGTTTATAAAATGATGCCCTTCAAAACCTTTTCCTAAAATAGTGTTGAATGCGTTTAAAACATCAGGAATTTTATTTTCTAGCAATAAACTAGTCATATTAAAATACGTATCATAATCTAATACGTTTAAATTTTCTGTAACTGCTTCTCTAGTTAAATTTTTTCCAGAAAAGCTAACTACTCTGTCAAAAATAGACAAAGCATCTCTCATTGCTCCATCTGCTTTTTGAGCTATAATGTGTAAAGCATCATCCTCAGCATCAATGTTTTCTTTTGTAGCAATAGTTTTTAGGTAATTCTTTGCATCTAAAACACCAATTCTCTTAAAATCAAAAATTTGACAACGAGATAAAATTGTTGGTATAATTTTATGTTTTTCTGTGGTTGCAAGAATAAAAATGGCATGCGCAGGTGGTTCTTCTAACGTTTTTAAAAAAGCATTAAAAGCTGCTTGAGAAAGCATGTGTACCTCATCTATAATATAAACTTTATACTTTCCTGTTTGAGGTGGAATACGAACTTGATCTGTTAAGCTTCTAATATCATCAACAGAATTATTTGAAGCTGCATCTAGTTCAAAAATATTAAAAGCAAAATCTTCATCTTCTGTAGTTTCTACTTCTTGTTGATTAATTTTTTTAGCTAAAATTCTAGCACAAGACGTTTTACCAACACCTCTTGGACCTGTAAATAATAAAGCCTGGGCTAAATGATTGTTTTTTATAGCATTATCTAACGTATTTGTTATGGCCTGTTGCCCAACAACATCCTCAAAATTTTGAGGGCGATATTTACGTGCAGAAACTATAAAATGCTCCATTTTTTAATTTAGTTTAAGCAACAAAAGTAACTATCTAATCCGTTTTTTACAACACGGTTTCTTAACAAAATGCTAAAGTTGTAAACAATGTGTATGAAGTTTCTTTTTGATGCGACAAAACTAGTAATTCGATAATTTTTCGAGTTAAAAGTTCATAAATTTGCATCAAGAATTTTAAGCTATTCTTGGTGCAAATTTTAATTTTTTAAAATATAAATTCATGAAATTTTATAAACCATTTTTTACAATTACATTTTCATTTTTATTAATCTCCTGTTTAGGATTTTCTAAAAAAGAAGATAAATTATCAACTGAAACAAATCAAAAAACTACCCATACACCTTCTCAAGATATAAAAATCGCCTACTTTGCAAGTGGTTGTTTTTGGTGTGTTGAAGCTATTTTTGAAAGTGTGAAAGGAGTAGAAGAGGCTGTTTCAGGTTATGCAGGAGGTCATACAAAGAATCCAACTTATGAGAGTAGTAATACTGGAACAACAGGTCATGCAGAAACTGTTGCAGTGTATTATAATCCAAAAGTTGTAAGTTTTGAAACTTTAGTGAAAGTATATTATGGTTCACATAATCCAACAACTGTAAATGGGCAACATCCAGATTATGGTTCTCAATATAGGTCTATCGCTTTTTATGAAAATGATACCGAAAAAAAGATTATAGAAGACATGATTGCTAAACTAAATAAAGAGGTTTACAATGGAAAAATTACTACTGAAGTTGCAAAACTTAAAAAGTTCTATAAAGCAGAGGAATATCATCAAGATTTTGAAAAAAGAAATCCAAATCAACCATATATTAAAGCAGTTTCAATTCCAAGATTAAATAAATTTAAAAGTAAGTTTCCTGAATTATTAAAGGAGGACTCTCACTAATTTAAAGAAAAAAACCTTGGCAATTATTGTTTAACAAACACCATACAATGTTGCCAAGGTAAATTATTTATATTTTTTTCTAAACGAAAACCAGCAGCATTTAATTCTTTAACAGCTTGTTTTTCGCTCATTTTATGAATAGTTTTTATGGGTACAGATTCATCTTCTAGCCTATATTCTATCAAATATATTTTACCATTTTCTTTTAAAGCTTCTTTGATGGATATTATCATTTCTTTTGGAAAATTAAATTCATGATACACATCTACCATTAAAACCTTATCAAATGTG
>CAXBAC010000288.1:0-3336 GCA_963973485.1 uncultured Polaribacter sp.
TTTCCAATCACCTTCCCAAATATTATTTTTATAGGTATAACCTCTAAAACCAGTGTCTCTACCTCCAATAATCTGAAAACCAATATCTTCTATTACAACCCAATCATCTATATTTTTATCAAACCATTTCCAGCTGTGATAAATATTTTTCTTTAAATCTGTTGGCGCAAATACAGAAGTAAATACATAAACAGGATCATCTGGCTTTTTGTAAAAATCTATTTTGTGATCTCTCCAAAAATAAAACCATTCATCAATTTCATAAGTAACTTTGTAAAAATTTTCTTCTTTTTGGATATCATAAGCAACCAAACCTTTATCTAAAGCTAAAGGAACTGGAGGGATTATTTTAAAAAAATAACTGGCATTTAATAATATATAAATGCAAGAAATTAGAGAAAACATTTTTCTTTTTACAATTTCTGTTCTAGCTAAAACACTAGTTCTATACACAAGAATTATCAAAAAAAGGGTTGTAAAAAGGCTAATTGCTCCTGAAATTAAAAAGATATTAGAATTCATTTCTTTTAAAAGAACAGGAATAAAGAATGTAAAGAATATAAAATTCACAAAAAAATAAAAGGCAAATTGAAGGTATTTATTCGATATTCTTTTTCTTAAAAATTCATTTGCAATAAAAAGCAATATCAATAAAAAGAAAAAAGATGCTGTTTTAGAAAGTGAGACACTTCTTGAAAAATAAATTACATAAGCACTAGATAATCCTCCTAAAAAAAACTGAATTGCTAAAGGTAAATAAGCTCCATATTTTTGAATAAAAGTATTTTTCCACTTTTCTGAATCTACTAAATTATAAAAGTAGATACTCAATGTTAAGGCAGTTATGTAAGTACAAAGCACTACATTATCATACAACCTGTCTATTCTTCCTAATGTTAGAGAATCCCAAGTAAAACCCGCAATAAAGAAAAAAAGGGGTGCGTATTTTTTATGTTTCACAATAAAAAAGTGAAACTTACTTTCTTTATATTTCGAAAATATTTTTAGCATCAACAAAAAATTAAAATTAATTAATTGCTGTTTCTTTTTTTAAATAAAACAGAACGTAAAAGTAGGTAAAAAAAGCTATTTCTTATTTAAATCGAACATATAACCAACAGACAAATTAAAAAAACCAGTAGTACTTAAATTGGTTTCATTAGGCAATGCTTTTGGTAAATTTAAATTGTAGCCTAGCTCAAAATCCCAAGAATGGGTTGTTAAAGAAATTGGAAAACTAATTTGTGTGTTTAGTAAATCAAACACATCTTGAGAAAAGACTTGCAATCTTGGTCCTGAAGGTGTTCTTATGGGTCTTACAAAAGTAACTACCTGATTTGCAACTATAAAACTAATGTTTGGCATAAAACGTAAAGCCATTGTTGGTGTTCGCTTCAAATTTATTGTTGCAAAAGTATTGGATACGATTTGAAAGGATTTATCTGTACCAAACAAATAAGCAGCTGCTATAGTTGTTCCTAAGGTTCGTTTTTTGTTTCTGATTCCGAAATTAACATCTATAGAATTTGTAAAATCATCAAAATCGTCTGAATAAAAATAGTGAGTATACCCTAAATTATAAACAAAACTATTTTGCTTTCCTAATGTATTAAAGTAGCTTAAAGAAACGCTTGTAAAATCCCAACTTGGAGCAAACTCTTGGTAATAAACTCCAGAAATACTGGCGTTTAAACCTGACGAGTGATAGTAGGAAACTTGCGGAATTAAATGAAATTGGTCTGTACCAGAATCTCTTCCTGAAAAAAAAGTATTGCTATTGTAAGAAACAGAGGTATATAAAAAATTGTATGAAAGACTACCCTCTAAAATTTCATCTAAAAATTGTTGATCATTAAAAAAAAGATCATCGATTAAACCATCTAAATCGTCTAAGTTTTCTTCTTGTCCATAACAACAAAAAGGGGTTGCTATTGAAAACAACAGCAACCCAATTATCTTTAATTTATTTGTAATTTTTTGAAGAAAACCTATCATAAAATACGAAGAGCTAATTGCCTCTATTTCTTACTTTTTTGTTTTTGTTATTATTAACTCTTGGCCCGTCTTTTAACTCGCCTCTGTTTTTAGATTCTCTAATTTTATCAATGCGTTCTTTTAGCATTTTTCTTTGCTCTCCTGTAAGCGTTTTTCTAAAGTTTTCTCTGGTTTTTCTTAAACGCAATTGTTGACTCTGAACCATATTTTTTTGTTCTCTAGAAAAAGTAGCTACCAACTGTTTTCTAATTTCAATTTTAGAAATGGTTTTATTTCTTAAGATTGATAATTGCTCTTTTGTAAGTGATGCTTTAAAAGCTTTGCGATTCGCTTTTATTTCTGCCCTTTCTTTTTGCAACAAATTTCTTTGAGCTACAGTTAATTCTTTTTCTATTAAGCTGTAATTAGAATCTTGAGCAAAAATTGTGGTATTAAATAGCATCAAACTTAAAAAGCTTATTGTTAATATGATGTTTTTTAATCTCATTTCTATTTTTTTACTCTTGTTAAAACTGTAGTGACAAAATTACAAATTAATCTCTACATGCATCTTTGGCTTCTTTAAAAGCATCTTGATCTGCAATTCTTTCTGTTGTTCCGTCTCTAAATTCAATAATCACTGGAAAATTTAAAGCAGGCCTCAAAGTAGCATCTGGGTTTGCCTTTTTCCATTCTCTTAATAATTTAAAATCGGCTTTTTCATTAACGGTTATAACACTTGCATCTTGCATTGTAAAACTAACAGGTAAAACCAATTTAAAACATTTTCTTTTGTCTTTTCCTTTTCTACAAGAATCTTTAATTTCCTTGAAGTCATCAATATCTATTAAAGTTTGCACAGAGCCATCTTCTAAAGTTACATCTACAGGAAAAACCAATTCTGGTCTTTCTTTAACATCTGGATTCTCTTTGTACCAATCTTTAAGTAAGGTCCAATCTTCTTTACTGTTTAATGTGATTGATGTTGCATCTGCCATGATAAAATCAATTGGAAAAACAAACTCAAAACACTTGTGTCTTCTTCTTTTTCTGCGCTCATTAGTATCATTTAATTGTCTTCCTTGTGTTGTAAAAAACACATCGCTACTTGCTTCTTCTCTTGCTGCGTTATCTGAAATAATTGCAACTTTAAACCCTAAACCTTCAGCAAGTTGAACATTAGCTATGTAGCTATCTGCTAAATCTGTATTAAAAACTGCTGCTGTAGTTGATGGCAAACTTGAAGCATCAACTGTAATTTTAGCTGAAGTTTCTATTTTTTCAATTAAAGCAGTGTCACTTTCTAAATCAATACCCTCAGTATCTGAACATGATGTAAATAATAAAGCTGACAAAATAAAT
>CAXBAC010000289.1:0-3311 GCA_963973485.1 uncultured Polaribacter sp.
AATCTCTTGTGGAGAATATCAAAAAGTGCTTAATAAAGGAAGTATTGAAGACCAGTACAAGATGGCTGTAAAGATGTACGAAACAAAAAAATTCAGCAAAGCTCTACGTTTGTTTGAAAAAGTAACTCCAGCTTATAGAGGTAAACCTCAAATGGAACGTATTCAATTTATGGTAGCACAATCTAATTTTAATGTAAAAGATTACACTACAGCTGGTTATTATTTCGATCGTTTTGTGAAAAATTATCCATCGAGCTCTAAAAATGAAGAGGCCGCTTTTTTATCTGCTTACAGTTATAAATTAGCTTCTCCTGTTTCGAGTAAAGATCCAACAGATACAAATAAGGCTTTGGATGCTTTTCAGATTTTTATCAATACTTATCCTAATTCAGATAAAATTGAAGAAGCAAATCAGCATTACAAAGAATTAAGATATAAGTTACAGAAAAAGTATTTTGATATTGCAAAAGTATATTATACTACTGCAGATTATGATATGAGAAATTACAAAGCAGCAATACAAGCTTTTGATAATCTTTTATCAGATTATTTAGGTTCTGAGTTTAAAGAAGAAGCTTTGTATTATCGATTAAAAGCAGCACATGATTACGTGTTGAAAAGTACAGATAGAAGAAAGCCAGAACGTATTCAAGATGCAATAGAAGCTTATAACAAATTATTGAGAAATTACCCAACTACGCAATATTTGGAAGACTCAAACGAAATGTTAACAACATTAAAAAGAGAGCAAGTAAGAGTTGAAAAGGTTTTAGATACTAATAAAACTGAAAAAGAAAACGCTATAAATAAATAATATTATGGATTATAAAGACACTAAAGCTGCTATAAGTACAGTTACTTCTATTTGTTCTTTATTTTCGAAAACTTCTTCTAAACTAGATGAGTTTGCTACATATAATGATAGTTTAGAAGAAGTTTTCGAAAATAAAGAACAAATAGAAGTTTCTAAATTTTACGAGCGTTTACCAAAACCAACAGCAATTGCAGTTGAGGAATGGTTAAATGGTAAAGTTTACCATAGAAACCCAGAAGCAGAATAATGTCTGTTTTAAGTGGTAAAAAAATCTTATTAGGTATTACTGCTGGAATTGCTGCTTACAAAACAGCTAGTTTAGTGCGCTTACTTATAAAATTAGACGCAGATGTCAAAGTAATTATGACACCTGCGTCTAAAGATTTTATTACACCACTAACTCTTTCTACACTTTCTAAAAATCCTGTTCATTCTACTTTTTATGATAAAGAAAATGAAAATGAACTTTGGAATAATCATGTAGATCTTGGTCTTTGGGCAGATTACTTTCTAATTGCTCCAGCCACAGCAAACACATTATCTAAAATGACAAATGGTGTTTGCGATAACTTACTTTTAGCTACATATCTTTCTGCAAAATGCCCTGTGTATTTTGCTCCTGCTATGGATTTAGATATGTACAAACACGAATCAACAAAAGAAAATCTATCAAAATTACAATCTTTTGGAAATGTAATGATTCCTGCAACTTCTGGAGAACTCGCAAGTGGTTTAGTTGGTGAAGGGCGAATGGCAGAGCCAGAAGATATTGTAACTTTTATAGAAAATGATATTCTTTCTCAATTGCCTTTAAAAGGTAAAAAAATATTAATTACAGCAGGTCCAACTTACGAAGCTATAGATCCTGTTCGTTTTATTGGTAATCATTCTTCAGGAAAAATGGGTTTTGCAATTGCTAATGCAGCAGCAAACTTAGGAGCAGAAGTTATTTTAATATCTGGTCCAAGTCATCAGCAAATAAAACATACTCATGTAAAAAGAGTTGATGTAATTTCTGCAGAAGAAATGTATAATGCAGCACATCAATATTTTAATGAAGTTGATATTGCTATTTTAGCAGCAGCTGTTGCAGATTACAAACCAAAAAATGTTGTCAATCAGAAAATAAAAAAGAAAGCAAGTTCGTTATCTATAGAGTTGGCACCTACAAAAGATATTTTAGCTTCTTTAGGAGCTTTAAAAAATCAGCAGTTTTTAGTTGGTTTTGCGTTAGAAACCAATAATGAAATCGAAAATGCAAAAGGCAAAATAAAACGTAAAAATTTAGATGCTATTGTTTTAAATTCGTTAAATGATAAAGGTGCTGGTTTTGCAACAAATACAAATAAAATTACTATTATTGATAAAGATTTTAATGAAAAACCATTCGATTTAAAATCTAAAACAGCTGTTGCTAAAGATATTATCAACGAAATTATATTAAAAATAGATGCGTAAAATTCTTGTTCTCTTAATGTTGGTTTTTATGACCAAAGAAATCAGTTCGCAAGAATTAAACTGTTTGGTTAATATCAATTACGATCAAATTGCTGGTTCAAATAGGCAAGTTTTTGAAACTCTACAAGATGCATTAACTGAGTTTATCAACAAAAAAAAATGGACAAATAGAGTTGTAAAACCAGAAGAAAGGGTAGATTGTTCAATGAATATTATTATTACTTCTAGAGAAGATAATGTATTTACAGCTACACTTCAAATACAAAGTTCTAGACCAACTTATGGTTCTAGTTATTTAACTCCTGTTTTAAATATTAAAGACAATGACTTTAAGTTTCGCTACAATGAATTTGATCCTTTAAATTACAATAGAAATGCTTTTGACAGCAACTTAATTTCTACAATTGTTTTTTATGTGTACACAATTTTGGGAGTAGATGCAGATACGTTTTCAAAATTTGGGGGTCAATATGAATTAGAAGAAGCACAAAATGCCATGTTGCAAGCACAGCAAAGTGGTTTGGCTGCTTGGCAAAATGTGGTTGGTAAGCAAAATCGTTTTTTATTGATAGATAATTTATTGGCACCAAAACTACAGAAGTATAGAGAAGTAATGTATGATTATCATATTAAAGGTATGGACAATTTTACTGCAAATAAAGATTTTGCAAAACAAACAATAGAAACTAGTGTGCTTTCTATGGAGCAATTGTTCAATAAAACGATTGGTAATTACTTAATTAGAGTGTTCTTTGATGCTAAAGCAGATGAAATTGTAAATATTTATTCTGGAGGTCCAAGAACAAGAAATAGCGCTAATGTAACAAGTACTTTAAGAAAAATTTCTCCTAATAATGTTTCTAAATGGAGAAATATTGAGTAGTAATTTCTTTTAATATTCTGATATTATTTCACTAATTTTAACCTATAAAAATTAGTAACCTTGCTAACACAACTTTCTATAAATAACTACGCATTAATCAATCAATTAACCATTGATTTTACAGACGGTTTGTCTATAATTACAGGAGAAACAGGT